>CAMZLP010000099.1 GCA_947311535.1 uncultured Deinococcota bacterium
CTAGTTTTAATGCTTGGGCTACCACTTGGTCCATATTATAGTATTTGTATGTTCCCAAACGGCCGGCAAAGCTAACATTTTTCTCTTTATCAGCTAAGGCTTTATATTTTTTATAAAGCTCAGTATTTTGGGGCTGTGGTATCGGATAATATGGATCGACCTCGGCTTTTGAAACCTCATAACAAAGAACCGTCTTTTTGTGTTCTTGGCCGGTTAATAGCTTCATTTCAGTAGCCCTGGTAAAATCATAGTCATTGGGGTAATTAATTGTGGCCACTTCTTGCACTTGTTCTTGGTCTATGGTTTCAAAGCTAAACTCAAGTGAGCGGTAAGGCAATTTACCGAGCTTATAATCAAAATAAGAATCAACCGTACCGGTATAAATAAGCTGGCTATGCGGGATAATATCTACGATTTCTTTATAGTTTGTATTGAGCATAATTTTTATATTCTTATGATTCAAAATATTTTCAAACATAGCAGTATAACCGTGCTTTGGCATTGCCTGATAGGTATCACTAAAATACCTATCATCACGGCTGGTTCGGGTTGGTAACCTTGCCAAAACCGAAGAATCCAGCTCGCTTGGGTCTAAATCCCATTGTTTTTTGGTGTAGCCTTTTACAAATTTATTATATAGTTCACGGCCAACTTTTGAGACTACAATGTCCTCAGAAGTTATAATCTTGTCGACCTTTTCGGCGCGGCTAGCAAAAAAGTCTGCGACCTCATCACTATTCAAATTTAAACCATAGAGCATATTTACAGTATCTAAATTGATTGGTATAGGCACAAGCTGGCCATCAACCAAAGCACGTACTCTGTGCTGATAAAGTCGCCAC
The DNA here is from genome assembly GCA_947311535.1 of uncultured Deinococcota bacterium. Lineage (GTDB taxonomy): Bacteria > Deinococcota > Deinococci > Deinococcales > Trueperaceae > CAMZLP01. The sequence goes on from CAMZLP010000099.1 coordinate 843, forward strand.
TCGGTAAATTTGCTTAAGTACTCAAAAACTTCTTTAGAATTGGTATGAAAAATATGGGGCCCGTATTTATGTATTAAAATGCCATTTTTGTCATAATAATCATAAGCATTGCCAGCAATATGAGTTCTTTTGTCTAAGATTAAAATCCGTTTGTTTTGTTCTGCAAGTTGTCTTGCCAAAATGCTGCCAGCAAAACCTGCGCCCACTATTAAGTAATCAAAATTAGCCATAACGGTTTAGTATACAGCAAGGGAATAAGACGCTAGGTTAATAGCCAGGCAAAGCTTTTAGCGAGTAGAGAATATTATTAAAAACTTATGTTTATGCTATTATGTAAGCATAATGAAGAGAACTACAATTATTTTACCAGAACAATTAAAATTTCAAGCTGAGCAACGTGCTAAAGAACATGGCTTGTCTCTTGCTGAGTTTATTAGAGATTCGTTAAGGAAAAATCTGAGTTCGGAGCCAAAACGCGATAGTATTTTTGCTGATGAGGAGTATTGTCTCGAGCATAGCCAAAGTGATATTGCAAAAAACCATGATGATTATCTTTACCGATGATTTTTATTGATACAGGTGCTTTTTTAGCTAGATATTTAGCTCGAGACCAGTACCATCAAGAAGCAATAAGGCTTTGGCAAGACCTAGAAAAATCTAAGAAGCTGATTTATACTAGTAATTTTGTGATAGATGAAACTATTACTTTATTGGCTAGAAAAGCAAATTATAATTTTGCAGTTGATAAAGCTAAAACAATATATTCATCAACTCGATTAAATATAATTCGAGCTGATGATAGGCTCGAGCTAATGGCAGTTAGACTGTTCGAAAAATATGCAGACCAGAATGTCAGTTTTACTGACTGTGTTAGTTTCGCAATTATGAGACAAAACGGTATTGATGATGTGCTAGGTTTTGATAAGCACTTTGAATATGCTGGTTTCAATTTACCATAGCTAAATCGAGATAAGATGGCGTAGCGTTTTTATAAAAATAATCATAAAGGCTCAAAACCTTACGTCGGAACCTGGGTTTCAACCCCGCTAATTGAGCAATACATAATGCAAAATTCAATGAACTACTTTTTTTATAAAAACTTTCCCAACTTGTTTTGTGGGCTCATCATTTAGAATATAGTAAGAATTAAGGAGCAAGAAGCTAGTAGTTAGAATTAGGGATTAGGTAAATACAGTTTTCACTTTTCACTTCTCTTTTCCCCCTCCCTAATTCGATACGAAACATCTTTCTTGGATTTGGTAGAACAAGTGTATTTTATAAAGACTAATTACTTAGCCTCTTGATTTCAAATATGTCTCAATCAAGTGCTTGGCAATACTCAAAGTACCAGGTTTTATATTTAGCTCGGCAATTTTCTTCTCTAAATCAACTAATTCAGTCTTATTAGCCAGATATTTTTTTAATACTGCTACTAACTGGCTAGGTTCAGGGATATATTTGCCAATAGCCTGCTCCAAGCACCAATCGATATTTGTTTTCTCATTAAAGCTAGCATAGCTAGTATGGAATATCGGCCGCCCCAAGCTAAGCGGTTCAAAGGTAGAAGCAGCGCCAGCTTTGCCCAATACTAGGTCGGCAGCAGTTATCCAAGTTGCCATGTTAGTAATAAAGCCTTGGGGCAAAATCTTGCTTTTACCGTGGTATTTTTCGGCTTTTTCTAGCAAACTCTTTTGTAAATCGCTATTGCGCCCGCAGGCAATAATATATTGAATGTCTAAGTCAGCTTCCAAAACTGCTTCTACAAAGCCTTCTAATTGCCCACCTATGCCCTCACCACCAGCACTTTGCAAGATTGTTAGCTGATTAGGGTCAAGCTTTAATTCTGCCCTTGCTTCGGCTTTAGTTTTATCAATTTCTATAAACTGTTTTCCCAACGGATAGCCAAATATAGAAATCTTTTCGGCAGCAACGCCATGCCGTATTAATTTTTGTTTGGCAATATCACTAGAAACAATCATCTCGTCAACATTGGGTTGGGCCCACATGGCATTGGCATCAAATGGGTCGGTAGTTATACCTACTAAGGGAGTATTGATAGCAGATTTTTTCTTGGCAATTGCCAACGCATGGATATTTTGAAAATGGGTAGCTACTAGTAAATCAAAATTCTTTTCTTTTAGATATTCAGCTGCATTTTTAGCGTGTTCATTGAGAGTGATTTTTTGACTAAGACGGGTGATTTTTGCAGGAATAAAATTATCCAAGAGCTTTTGCCCAGCAAAGGTGATTTTAGGATGCGCCAACATCCAGTCCCAACTGGCTTTGTGGCGCTTATCTAAGATATGGTCACCAACTTCATTGGTAAAGTCAGGTACTTCAATCTCAAACTTATCTGGATAAAGCATTTCAATTCCGGCGGCAATTGCTTCGGCAGGGGCTTTGTGACCGTTGCCAACGGTTATCATGGCGATTAATATTTTGGGCTTCATGGTTTTATTTTAAACCATTAGAACAATTTTTGTTAATTTCCCGTAGAGACACGATTAATCGCGTCTCTACGGGAATCGCGTCTCTACATATTAATTTGTTAGAATGTTATGATTTATGGATAGCCAATTAGATTTCAAATTTCAAAACCTAAAAGACTACCTGCTTTTATTATCTGCTCCGGTACTGCTTAGTATCTATCGCTACTATTTATACAATGACAATTTTGCAAGTTATTTCCCTAATTTTAAAAACAGCCCAATTTTAGATTACTATGCCAATATTTTCCAATTTATTGGTTTTTTTGTACTGATGTTTATTATCCCCTTGCTATTAGTCAAATTTGTGTTCAAAGAAAATTTAGGCGATTATGGGTTAAGGTTTGGCAACTATCAATTAGGCTTAAAATGGCTTTTGGCTTTACCGCTAATTGCCATAGTATTATTTTTTGCTGTCAAATCGCCCGATATTAGCGCCGAGTATCCGCTGGCAAAGTCAATAATTACCAATCACAGTTTGATTATTAGCTATGAAGCAGCTTATTTAATATTTTATTACCTAGCTTGGGAGTTTTTCTTTCGAGGTTTTCTGATTTTCGGCTTAGCCCCCAAGTTTGGTGCTATGAATGCAATTTTAATTCAAACAATTTCCAGCTGTTTAATCCACATAGGCAAGCCAGCAGGCGAGATATTAGGCTCGATAGTTGTTGGCATTTTGTTTGGGATAATCGCCTATAAAACCAAGTCAATCTGGTATGTGCTTATTTTGCATGCAGCCATTGGCATATTAACCGACCTTTTTCTGGTTTTTCTATGAGGGCATTAGTAACCGGTGCCAACGGTTTTATTGGCAGTAACCTAGTCAAACATTTGCTTAACAAAGGTTTTAAAGTAAATGCCTTAGTGCGCAAAAGCTCCGATTTATCATTTTTGCAAGATGCAAATGCCAATATTATCTATGGCGACATTACTAGCAAAGAGTCTTTATATCTTGCTATGGCCGATTGTGAGCTGGTCTTTCATGTGGCCGGCTTAGCCTCTGATTGGGGTGACTACAAGCTCTTTTATGACATTAACGTAACAGGCGCTCTCAATGTTGCCGAGGTCGCCAATGAGCTGGCTACAAAGCGAATGATTCATATTAGCTCGGTGGCAATACACGGTTTTGGTTTTCGCAACATTAATGAGGATTATCCATTTGGCAAAAAGCTAATTGCCTATGCCGAGACAAAAAAAATAGCTGAACTAAAACTGTTTGAATTTGCCCGAAACAAGCCCTTAGAAATGACTGCAATCCGCCCGGGGAATGTTTTTGGCGAAAACGATCACACCTTTATAGAAAAATACTTAGACGCAATGTTTGCAGGGCAATTGGCTTTTATTAACAAAGGCCAATCATTAACTTGCCCAAGCTATATTGGTAATTTGGTTGAGGGCATTTATTTGGCAGCTACAAAAGACGAGGCAGTAGGGGAAGCATTTTTTATAACCGATGGTTTAGATATAACTTGGAATGAGTTTACTACTAAACTAGCCCATGCCGTAGGCAAAAAACCGCCTACCAGATCGCTGCCTTATGCAGTAGCTAACAATATTGCCAAAATGATGGAAACAAGCTACAAAGCCCTAAAGATAAAACAAGCCCCACTACTAACAAGCTATCGAGTTGCTAACGGCAGCCAAGACTATCATTTTTCGATTGAGAAGGCTAAAAAGTTGCTTGGTTTTGAACCAAAAGTTGGGATTGATGAGGCGCTTAAGAGGACGGGGGAGTGGTATTTGGAGAGAAGGGGTTTGTAGTTATTGGATAATGGTTGGGCTATACGTAGTGTGGGTTTTCAACGCACTGTGCTTTCAAATTATTACAAAATTATATTTTCATCATAATCTTTCTATTTACCACTTTTGTCCACGTTATGTATGGCTTTTGTTGTAGCCAGCTCTATCTCTTCTATTGTGGGTAATTCAGATTTTATATTTTTAGGAATAGCTTTACCTAATTTATATTCAGCAATTCCAATAGGTTGAGACATTCCTCTTAAAGCGTATTCGGCTTCTACTCTATCACGTTCTTTGCACAAAAGAATTCCTATTGTTGGATTTTCAGTTTCTGTTTTTAAAATTTCATCAACTGCGGACAGATAAAAATTTAGCTTCCCAGCGTATTCCGGTTTAAATCCTGTTGCTTTTAGTTCTATGACAATGTAGCAGCGTAATTTCGTATGGTAAAATAACAAGTCTATGTAATAATCTTTCTCGCTGATTTCCAGGTGATATTGTCTGCCTATAAATGCAAATCCTTTCCCAAGTTCCAACAAAAAATGTGTAATATGCTTTGTAAGTTGCTCTTCAATACTTTTTTCGTCAGCATCTTTTTCAAGGTTAGAAAATCAAACAAATACGGGTCTTTTAATGTTTGGCTGGCTAAATCTGATTTTGGCTTTGGGAGCGAGTTTGTAAAATTTGTTACTGCTTTTCCCTGTCTTTCGTACAGATTACTTTTTATTTGCATATCAAGAATATCGCGAGACCAGCTGTTTTTAAGCGTTTCTTTTAAGTAGAATACAGCTTCTTCGATATTTTGAGATTTGCTGATTATCTTTATATTATGACCCCACGGAATTTGTGCAACAAGTTGTTGCACTTTTTCAAAATCCGATTTATAAAAAGTATAGAAGCTTTTCATATAAAAAAGATTTCTTCGTGAAAAACCTGTCATGTTAGGAAATTCATTTTTTAGGTCTTTTGATATATTTTCAACAATAGAATTTCCCCAGCCCTGTTTTTCTTGTTTTTCAAATAATTCTTCCCCAAGATCCCAATACAATTTTATCAATTCAGAGTTAACAGAAATCGCAGCTTTTATTTGTGCTTTCCCTATCTTGTTTTTTAGGCTATGAAACCATTCAATGTATTCTTTATTCTGTTTATCTAATTTCATTATTGCCCTTTCAACAAAATATTAGCTCTCTTTATTTCGGCTTTCTTTGAGTTGGTTGCAACGCGAGTATGTACGAACCCTACCTCTTCTAGTAAAATAATAGCTTAAAAATGTGAGTTATGGTAGCGTAAATTACCTGAATAAGGAGTATATAGCGAAGTATAAAAGGTGACTATTTATAAAACGCTGTGTTATTAGCAGGGTAGGAACTTATCTTTCTAAGATAAAGTAGTTTTTGGCTTGTTTTGAAACGCAGTAGCTAACAATATTGCCAAAATGATGGAAACAAGCTACAAAGCCCTAAAGATAAAACAA
>CAMZLP010000100.1 GCA_947311535.1 uncultured Deinococcota bacterium
ATAACAAAAAACCTATGTCATTCCGACCGTAGTGGAGGAATCTCCCGTTGGGTGAGCTGACCATTCATTCCTAGGGGTACAAATTACCCTGATTTTGGAATTTATTGGCAGCACACAACACGGGAGATGTCTCGACTCCCTGCGGTCGCTCGACATGACAAAAGCGGTCGCTCGACATCTAGTTAACAAACAAATTTTAATAGGCTAGTTTAACAAGGCAACCGCATCAAATCTAAATTGAGAGAGCTATTCAAAAATATAGACATATTGGCATAATATTGAGAACTATTGCAGTTAAATCATTCTAAAATCACTGAAAAAATTAAAAATAATGATTACCTTATCTATTTACTGCTTTGTATCAGTGGATTGCCATATTATTTCAAATATTGCCCACTTTTCATACTAAATTTTTACTATTAAAGGCCCAAATTGATGGTCTTTTTGAGTATTTAATTATTTGCAATTTTGATGCGGCTGCCCTGGCTGGTTCAAAACTATTAGCTTGGCAAAATTAAAAGCTAATCGGTTTATATCAAGCTCAAATTAACTGGTCAATATAATAGCTAAAACTGCCATATTTTGTACCATAAGCGGTACAAAATATGGCAGTTTTCAAACAATTATCTAGAGATTTTTGAAATAAATTATCAAGACTTTTGACTAAGCAAAAATAAGTACAGCCTGATACAATAAGACTGCTAAGAAACAGGCTAACATTAGCTTGTACAGGAACCTTTAGGAGGTTTTAAATGAAAATTGGTATTAATGGTTTTGGTAGAATCGGACGACAAATATTCCGTATTTTACACGAACGAGGAATGTCAGACTCTGTAATTATGATTAATGATTTGACCGATAATGAGACTTTGGCACATTTATTAAAATATGATTCTAGTTATGGTAAATTTGCAGGCAAAGTGACTCATGATGCTGAAAGTATTTTTGTCGATGGCCATAAAATTAGAGTAACAGAAATGCGCAACCCAGAAGATTTGCCTTGGGCTGAAATGAATGTTGATGTTGTTGTTGAATCAACAGGATTCTTCCGCAAACGTGCTGATGCTGCTAAACATATTGCAGCAGGTGCTAAAAAGGTCTTAATTTCTGCCCCGTCACCTGATAGTGATTTTGATATTATGATGGGTGTAAACAACTTTGAATATGATAAAGATTCTGGCGATATTATTTCTAATGCAAGCTGTACTACCAACTCTTTAGCTGCTGTTATGAAAATACTTGATGCTGAATTTGGTGTTGCCCAAGCAATGCTTACTACAATCCATAGCTATACAAATGACCAAAGAATTTTAGACGGCCCGCACAAAGATTTGCGCCGTGCCAGAAATGCTGCCACTAATATGATTCCAACAACTACCGGTGCTGCAAAAGCAGTAGCTGGGGTAATGCCCCAATTTAAAGGCATTTTTGATGGTGTTTCGGTACGTGTACCTACACCAACTGGTTCATTATCTGATGTAACTATAATGCTAAAAAAAGATACTACTAAAGAAGAGTTAAATGCTGCTATCAAGTCTGCGGCTGAGGGGGCTTATAAAGGCATAATAGATTATGAAGAGGACCCTATTGTTTCTAGTGATATTGTTGGGAACCCTCATTCAGCAATTTTTGATAGCCAAATGACTATGACAATGGGTAAAATGGCTAAAATCTTTGTTTGGTATGACAACGAATGGGGCTACAGTAGCCGCATGGTGGATGTACTCGAGCTTATGGGCAAAGACTTCTAAACAAAGTTCTTTATTAGTCCTGTGGCTTAACTTAGTTAGGTTACAGGATTTTTTAATACTATGATTAAAACACTAAAAGATTTAGATTTAAAAGATAAAAAGGTCTTAGTTCGGGTAGATTTTAATACCCCTCTTAGCGATGGTAAAGTTGCTGATGATAGCCGTATAAGAGCGGCCTTACCAACTATCAAATATTTGATTAAACACAATGCCACTATAATTCTTATGAGCCATCTGGGCAGACCAAAAGGGCAGGTAAAAGATGACTATAGGCTCGAGCCTGTTGCAGTTCATTTAAGCAAGCTATTGGGCAAAGATATTCGCTATATTCAAAGCGATGGGCCAATTAGCCCCAAACAAATTGAATTTGCAAATTCAGCCCCCAAAGGCTCGATAACGCTGTTAGAAAATACTCGTTTTGATGCTGGCGAAAAGAAAAACGACCCAGAAATGGCTAAAATACTAGCATCTTATGCTGATGTGTTTGTAAATGATGCCTTTGGCACGGCTCATAGAGCACATGCCAGCACCGAGGGCGTAGCCCACTTGTTGCCTAGTGCTGCTGGATTATTATTAGAAAAAGAAATTGAGATTTTATCAAAATTAATTCAAAACCCCGAGAAGCCATTCAAAGTAATAATTGGCGGGGCCAAAGTTTCTGATAAAATTGGGGTAATAGCAAAGCTCTTGCCAATTGCTGACGAAATCTTAATTGGTGGAGCAATGGCCTATAGCTTTTTTAAAGCAGCTGGCGGTCAAGTTGGTAATTCATTGGTAGAAGACGACAAACTAGATTTGGCCAATGAATTAATCAAAAAGGCAAGTGAGCAAAATACTAAGATTATTCTTCCTATTGATTCTGCTTGTGCTACTGAAATCAAAAGCGATGTTGAGGTCAAAATTTATCCTTCTGAACAAATCCCCGATGGCTGGATGGGCTTGGATATTGGGCCAGAAGCAATTAAAACTTTTAAAAATTCATTAAAAGATGCCAAAACTATCCTTTGGAATGGCCCTATGGGCGTTAGTGAAGTAGCACCTTTTGACAAAGGTACTAAAGCAGTTGCTGAGACTGTATCTGAACTAGATGGCTTTACGGTAATCGGTGGTGGAGACAGCGTAGCAGCGATTAACAAGCTGGGCTTTGCTGATAAAATTGACCATGTTTCAACTGGTGGCGGAGCTTCTTTGGAATTACTAGAGGGCAAAACTCTGCCTGGGGTTAAGGCTTTAGAGTTTTGATGAAAAAGCTTCTTATTCTACTTATAATTGTTTTAAATCTTTCTTTAGCTCAAGACGTTTCTGAAATCAATTTGGAAAATTGGTTTAACCACCCTGAAATTGTTGCAGCTAGAAAAGTTTATGCTTATGTACAAACCAAGATAAGGAGCGGGGCTATGCTCGAGCTAAAGCAAGCCCAAGACTGTGGCGGAGTTAGCCCTGTGAATAAGACTATGTTAATAGAAACAGGCATTCCTAGATATTATTTTTATGATTCTGGCTCTGCTGATTCTTTTGTAGAATATAATTTTTATTATGACACTAATAGACATTTACGATTTGCATTTATTAAAGCAGGGGCAACTAATGGGACTGTGCTCGAGCATAGAATTTATTTTAAAGACGATGCTAAAATTTGGGAAATTCAAAAACTAGTTGAAGGCCCTGGTTATACTTTTCCAGAAATCTGGCCAGAAGAATTTTTGGCCTATGACCCAGCCGAAGCATTTAATACAAGTTGTAAATAATGCTTAAAGAGAACTCTCATCATTATCAAAAGATTCAGCGAGCTATTGACTATATAGAAGCAAACCTAGACACAAATATCAGTTTAAAAGATGTTTCTAAGATAGCTTTTAGCTCGCTATCTTATTTTCATAGGGTATTTTTTTATTTGACTGGCTACACCCTAAAAGAATATATCCGCAGACGCAGGCTAGCCAAAGCCGCTTTTGAGCTTGTAAAAACTAATAAGCAGGTTATTGACATTGCACTGGATTGCTTTTATGAAAGTCCGGAGAGTTTTGCTCGAGCCTTTAAAAAGCAATATTATTTAAGCCCACGGCAATTTAGAAATGAAAAACAAGAACATAACGTTTTTAAAAGCTTAAATATTTTTGACCCAAAAGAAGACTATAACCGCCCTGACATGCTCATTGAGCAGTCTTATGTAATTTATAAAGAGACTAAAATCAGCGGCTTAAAAACCCGTACTTCAGTAGAGGATGCCGTAGATATTTGTGGCTTTTCTGACCAAGTCTTGGCATCTGGCAAATTAGCTCAATACTTTAGCCCCGAGAGCCCAATATATGGTATTTATACCGATATGAGCGATGACAGCAATTTTGATTACACTATTGCTGGTACATCTGCTTTGCAAACTAAAGAAAACCCTAAATTTGTGAGCCACACGATTCCAACCTCACAATATGCCAAATTTATAAATAATGACATAACTAAAGTAAAAGAAGCTTGGCGTTATATTTATGGCTTTTGGATACCCGAAAATGACCAACTACGAAGCAAAGGCTTTGACTTTGAAATTTACAAAGAAGATAGAGTAGAGATTTATATACCAATGCAAGCCAATAATTAATTTGTAGACAAAATGTCAGGTTTTGGCTTAGCTTTTGTCGCTAAAATATCCTTAGCTAAAACAAGCCAAGGAGGCAAAGCATGAAACAAATAAAGCACCCAGCTACAAAATTAATCGGTATAGAATTACGCACAACAAACGAAAACGGCAAAGCTTTTATAGAAATCCCCCCATTTTGGGGCAGGTTTTTTAACGAAGGCATTGCAAGCCAAATCCCAAACAAGCAGTCAAATGATATTTACGCAATTTATACCAATTTCAAAAACGAGGGCGTAAATAACTTAGGCATCTATTCAATGATAATTGCTTGCCCAGTTAGCAGCTTAGACAATATCCCCGAGGGTTTTATTGGCCTAGAGCTGGATAATACAAACTACAATGTTTTTGATGTAAAAGAAAATAAGGCCGAATTAGTTGGCGAAACATGGCAAGAAATTTGGGCTCTGTCTGAAACTAATAAAGAATGGGATAGTAAAAGAGCTTATAAAGCTGAATTTGAATTGTATAAAGAAAGTGGCCAAATAGAGATATTTATTGGTATAAAATAGTGCATATGTCTTTGGAAAAAGCGATTGAGCAAAAAATGCCCAAAATAGTAACTGATAAATTAGCTAGCTACAGCCCTGAGATGCGTAAGAAGATTTTATTCTTACGCAAACTAATCTTAGAAGTAGCCAAAGAAAATACTGAGATTGGGAAAATTGAAGAGACTTTAAAGTGGGGACAGATTAGCTACCTAACTGCTAAACCCAAAACCGGTACGACAATTCGGATTGATAAACTAAAAGGTGATTCTGGCTATGCTTTGTTTGTGCCTTGTAGTACTAGCTTAGTAGAAACTTACAAAGATATTTTTCCTAACAGATTTGAATTTGATGGGGCTCGAGCCTTTATCTTTAAATCCGATGAGAAAATCGCTCTTGAGGAACTAAAATACTGTATTTATCTTGCCCTAAGTTATCATTTGAAATAATAGTAGTCTTTGAAATTATGATTTATTTTAAGTATTTTTCGCTCAATTAATTACCTACAATGAGACCTAAGTTAAATCGAAACCATTTGTTTTGATTTTTGATATTTCTTGCTCCATCTCAAGAATATCCACAGTAGCAATTTGCCAAACAATATCAATATTAACTCCAAAATAAGCGTAAATAAAACTGGTATTTATTCCAATTTTGTGGTTGGGCATCACCACAAACGCCCCTAATTTCACAAATGGAAAATACTGGGGTATTTCCTGTCAAAATATTTGAACATAATGACCAATTTTTGTATATCGCATTTCCCCATCAATAATTTCAGCAAAATAATGAATACGATTTTGGGTATTTATGGTCACAAAATAGGCTGCATTCCAACCATAATTCTATGACTGTAATCTGGCTGATTCTATTCAATATTTGTTTTTGGATTTATCCGACAATTAAATATCCTTTTTCTGGATTATTGATTTGCCCTCAATACTGCCTTAGCAATTTGAATATCCTGCACTGCAACCCCCGTTAAATCAGCAACAGTTATCTGGTTACTATCGCTGCGTTTTGCTACTTTGCCCAAAATTACCTCACCCAGCTCGAGCATATCCCCCTCAGTAATTAAACCGGCTCTTAGGGCTTGGCTTGCCTCTCCTCTAATTTTGCACTGCTCTATGCTGTCTACAACCACCAAATCGGCTTTGGCTAATATTTTGGCATCAAGCTCTTGTTTTTCTGCTGTATCGGAGCCAACCGCCGTAATATGGCTTCCTGCCTGAATATCATCAGCAAATAATAGGGCAGATTTTGAGGCTGTAGTGCTAACAATCAAATTACAATTTTGAGCAATATCTTTTATATTCAGGGTAGTTTTTATATTAAAATCACCTTGCATATCCTTTTTATACAAATCCAACTTAGCTTGGCTTCTACCCCAAACTAAAACATCTTTGCAATCAGTCACGGTTTGCAAATATTGCAGCTGTAATCTCGCCTGAACACTGGTACCAACTATGCCAATTTTATGAATATTTTTAGCAGCCAAATATTTTGCAGCTATCGCACCGGCAACTGCGGTACGAATATCGGTCAAATGACCCTGATCATGCAAAACTGCCACAACCTCAGCTGTTTTTTGGCTAAAAACTAGCATCAGACCATTATTATTTGCCAAGCCGTATTTGGCATTATCAGCAAAACCAGAGGCAATTTTTATAACATAGTAGTCATCACCTTTGATATAGCCATATTTTATATGTACTTCTCCCCTGCTTTTTGGCAAAAGCAACTCGGCAACTGGTGGTACAACAGTTCTTCTTTGGCTATAAAGTGCAAAGCCTTGTTCTATTATTGAAAGTAAATCAACTTTAGAAATTCTTTCTTTTATTTCGGCTAGCTCTAAAAGCTTCATTGCAAAACTTCTTTTAGAGTTAGGCTACTTATTTTGGCACCACAGAGAACCAAAGCAACATTTTTGCCTTTTATCTTATTTTTGTGCTTTTTATAGGCTGCAATCGTAACCGCAGCTGCGCCCTCTATCAGCATAAAATGGCTGTCAATAAATTCTTTCAGTTCGGTTTTTATTTCGGCTTCGCTAACCGTTACAAAATCATCAACTAAATCTTGAACAAAAGCAAAAGTGATAGAACCCGCCTCCACCCCACCGGCCGTACCGTCTGATAGGGTTGGTTTTGATTCTATATCTAAAATCTGACCGGCTTTTACCGATTCAATCATCACAGCAGAGTTAATTGGTGAAGCAGCGATAATTTGGATTTTGGGGTTTTGGGCTTTTAAGTAGCTAGCAATGCCAGAAACAAGTCCGCCGCCGCCTAATGAAACTATAACTGCATCTATTTGGGCTAAACTTTGGTACAGCTCGAGCCCAATCGTCCCTTGTCCAGCTATTATCTCGGGGTCATTGTATGGTGAGATAAACGTTAGATTATTTTTAGCAGCATATTCTCGGGCATGTGCTTCTGTCTTGGCACTGTCAATGCCAAAAAACCGTATCTCCGCCCCCAATAATTTAATAGCATCAAGCTTTGTTTGAGAAGCATTTTTTGGTACAAATATAATTGCCTTTAGCCCTAATTCTTTTGCTGCATAAGCCACCGCAGCCCCATGATTACCGGTTGAAGCGGTAACCAAACCCTTATCTTTTTCCCTTTGCGACAACGACAGTATTTTTGCAAATGCACCACGGAGCTTAAAAGATTTAGTATGCTGCAAATTCTCTAATTTTAGGTAGACGTTATGCTTTTTATTGCTAAGTGGCAAGGATTTTTCTAAAGGAGTACTAAATATATAAGGCTCTATAAGAGCCGCTGTTTTTTCTATCTTTTTAAACATTAGCGAGCAATTCTTTAACTACAATATCAATTCGTCTTAAAGACTCTATTAGTTTTTCCTTTGGCACCCCATAGCCAATTCGCAAAAAATGCTCCATACCAAAATGCTCGCCAGGGACAATCAAAACACTCTGCTCACGGTGGATTTTATCTACCAAATCAACTGATTTTATGGCTAAATCATATTGCACAAATGCCATTGCTCCAGCAGTTGGTGAAGTAAGCGAAAATTTGCCATTTGTTGTTTTAATCCAAGCTTGCAAAATGCCTAAGTTATTTAGCACATGTTTACGGTTTTTACCCAAAATCTTTTTAAGAATTTCTGGGCGAAGGGCAATTTCGGCTAAGTAATAGCTAATTGTAGAAGCAGTTATAGAAGAATAGTCCTTGTAACTCCAAGCGTTTTCAATAACATCTTCTGGGCCAATTAGCCAGCCAATCCGCAAACCAGGTAAACCATAAGCCTTGGACAAACTGCCTGTTACTATCACTTTCTCATAGCTGCCATAAAAACTTGGGCTAAGCTCTCCGCTATGTTCGGTAGCACGATAAATTTCATCAACTAATAAATAAGCATCAACGCTTTTGGCAAGCTCGACTATTTCTGCCATTATTTGAGCTGATAAAACTTGCCCTGTCGGGTTGTTTGGGTTACAAAGGGCAATCATTTTGGTTTTAGGGCTAATTAGTTTTTTAATATCCTCAATGTCTGGCTGCCAATCTAATTCTTGTTTTAAATGAAATGCTTTTACATCCACATCAAAGCTATTTGCCAAACCTTGTATTTGCACATAGTTAGGTAGCATATAAACCAGCTCATCATCTTTTTCAAGCAAGCTCCAAACTGCTAAGAAATTAGCTTCTATGGCACCATTGGTCACTAAAACATTGTCAGTTGTAGCACCTTGGTGCAGATCGGCAATTCGCTGGCGTAATTCTTTGGGGCCATTGGTTTGGGCATAGCCTATTTCCAAGCTATAGAGCGATTCAAACTGCTCTGGGCTGATAAATTCACTTAGTTTGAGCGGATGAACTCCGCTTTCTGATAAGTTAATGTCAACTTGGTGCTCATATAAACTTTGGAA
>CAMZLP010000101.1 GCA_947311535.1 uncultured Deinococcota bacterium
ATTCTATATTTAACCGCTTATAAAAAATCAATTCATCAACATCTCCTAAAATATAATTTGGAATTGTTCCAATTTGCTTATAACCCTGTTTTTTGTAAAATTTTTGAGCACTAATATTAAAGTTCGAAACTAAGAGAAATAGCTCATTCTTATCTTGTTCTAAATAACTAATTAGTTTGTAGCCAATGCCTAAACTCTGATAGCCTTGTTTTACCCCAATCATTTTTAAGTAAGGGCTGCGTTTTAAAAAGGCATTTGGCTGTAGCCAGGCAAAGCCACAAATTTCATCTTCTGACAAGGCAACTATTAGCTCATCATCGGTTTTTAGGGCCTTTTGGAAATTGTTTGCAGCTATTTTTTGGTTCAGCTTATAGCGTTGCCATAAGGGGCTTTCTAGTAGCCAAGATACTAGTTTGGCAATATCGTCTTTTTGCATTGCTCTAATTATAATTCCTGTATTTTTCATTATTTTAGTAGTTTAGCTCTAAATATCCGCCAAATAAAGCCTTGACTTGGAGCAAATAAAAAGACTAATAGAAATATGATGCTAGCAACTAATACAATAGCTGCACCTGAGGCAATGTCTAAATAATATGAGGCATATAGACCAACTATTGCCGAGATTGTACCAATAAGAGCTGAAATTGCCATCATACTGGGCAAACGCTTTGTTAAAAGTGAAGCAGTAGCAGCTGGGGTTACAAACATTGACAAGATTAAAGCAATGCCAACAACTTGGAGGGCAGTAACAATAGTGATAGCAATTAGTACTAGCAGTAGCAAGCGTAAAAACCGAATTGGTAAACGCAGAGTGATGCCTAAAATCTCATCAAAGGAGATTAGTAAAAATTCTTTGTAAAACAGATAAATAGTTATTAATACAAGAGTTGCCAATATACCAATGAGCCAAAGGTCAGAACTTGATACTGCTAATAAATTTCCAAACAAAAAGTGAGCTAAATCCACACTGTAGTTACCAGTTGTGGATAACAGGGCCACCCCTAAAGCAAAGAAGCCTGCAAAAATCACTCCGATTGCGGTATCTTCTTTTAACTGACCTTTGTCGGTTAGCCAGCCAATGCCAAGAGCTGTTAGTATGCCAAAAATAAGCGCCCCAACTGCTACTGGCCAGCCTATAAGATAAGCAATTACTACTCCAGGGAGTATAGTATGTGCCAAGGCATCAGCAAAAAAAGCCATGCCACGCAAGACTATATAAGTACCTAATATAGAGCAAACAATAGCAACTATTAGAGCAGCTGATAATGAGCGAATCATAAAATCAAATTGGAAGGGGTCTAGTAGAAAGTCCATAATTTTACTAAGGGCTGGTATTTTAAAATATTGAATAAGCAATAAAAATTCAAATAATTTTAAAAAATACTAATTACCAGCAATTACCACCTTTCCACCAAAGGCTTTTAAGAGATTTTCTGAGCTTAATATTTGATCTGATTTGCCGATGGCAATAATCTCTTTATTTAATAAGATAGTGCGGTCAAACTTTTCGCTTAGGCTTAGGTCATGAATGGCCATAAGTATGCTCACATCATCAGTTCTTAAATCTTCTAAAATATCAAAAATAATTTTTTGACTTGGTATATCAAGCCCCGCTAGGGGTTCGTCTAATAATAATAATTGAGTTTCTAGGGCGAGGGCTCGAGCAATAAAGACGCGTTGCTGCTGACCGCCTGAGAGCTCTGCTATTTGTTTGTGAGCTAGTTTTAAAATACCAACCCTATCCAAACTTTTTTTGACTACTTCTTTATCCTTTTTTTTAGCTCTTTTAAAAAAACCAATATGCCTTGTTCTGCCCATCATAACTACATCTTCTACGGTGACCGGAAAAGACCAATCAACTTGGCTACGCTGGGGTACATAAGCTATGCAGTTGTGTTTGCTAGTAGCTGAGCCAAAAATTAACAATTTACCTTTATCTGCTTTTAAAATGCCCGCGATTAGCTTTAGTAAAGTACTCTTACCAGCTCCATTAGGGCCTACTAGGGCTATTTGTTCGCCTTTTTTGGCTTGAAAACTAATATTATGCAGAGCGTAGTGGACATTGCCCAGTTCTTGATAAGAGACATCAATTTGCTCGAGCTCGAGCGGAACCGAATCATGTCTGTGGGGGGCTTCTTGGTTCTTAAATAAAAACACAGTTATTTTAAACCTAAAACAATTTTTTCTAAATTTGCTTTGTAGCTATCAATATAGCTACTAGCATTGTCTTGTTCAGCTAAAGAGCTTGTATACAGCGGGTAAACCGCTGCATTAGCACAATCCAATTCCGAGGCAACGAGCTTTGCTAATTTATCCGAGACATCTTTTTCGCTGAAAATAGTACAAACATTATTCTCGTTTAGGCTGCTAATAAGCTTTGCCAAATCTTTGGCCGAGGGTTCAGCCAGATTGCTAGTTGAAGGGATGATAGTAAATGTTTTAAAACCATAGTCTTTGGCAAAATAAGCAAAAGAATTGTGGTTGCTAACCAGTATTCGCTTTTTCGTTGAAATTTGGGCTATTTGTTGCTTGGCAAATGCTTTTAAAGCTGCAAGTTCTGCTAAATATTGCTCTAAATTATTAGCATAATCTTTTGAGTGCTCAGGGTCTAGGCTGCTTAAAACCTCGCTAATATTTTTGGCCCATTGAGCAACATTATCTATACTAAACCAAACATGGGGGTCAGCGTTATTGTGTTCGGTAGCATTAAATTTTAGAGGCACAATATTTGCTGAAACTGGCACAATTATGACCTTGTCGGCAATATTAGCTAAGCTTTTATTTAAGTTCTCTTCTAAATTCCAACCGTTTACAAAGACTAAATCTGCCTGAGCCAGTTTACTAAGCTCTCTGGCCGAGAGCTTAAAAGCATGAGGGTTTTGGCCGTTTTCTATTAAACTATTAAGGTCTATATTATTTTTAGCAATATTGCTAACTATATCGGCAATAATGCTGGTAGTTGTTACAACTTGTAGCTTTTTATTATCTAAATTGATAGCTTCTAGCTGTGGCAATTCTAAGATGTTTTGGGCAAAAGAATAAAAGCCAATATTTAGAATGATAGTTAGAAGAAGAAGCTTTTTCATAATAGTGTCTTTCTGTGACTTGATTTTCTTAATGATAATCTGTTATCATTAAGCAAGGATGATATTACATCAATTTTTAAAATTTGTCAACTTAGTTGGGCGATTGTGAAGCGCCGTACAAAACAACGTGAAATTATATTAGCTACGCTCTCTGGGGCAAATGGCCCGCTCACAGCTGAGGAATTATGGCAACAGGCTCGAGCCCAAAGCAATAATTTGGGCAAGGCAACAGTCTATCGCAATTTGAGATTGCTTGTTCAAGAAGAAGATGTTCAAGAAGTTCATTTGCCCAATGAAAGCACCCGTTTTGAAGCTAAATTTACAGGCCATAGGCATTATTTTTATTGTGAGAAATGCAAAAATATTTCTTTTATTCAGGCAACTTGCCCAGTTGCTGCCCTAGATGGGGTGACCTTGCCTAGCGGCTATAAGATACGCAGCCATAGTTTGATGTTTTATGGGCTTTGCGTGGAATGTGATTAGGCTCGAGCAAAATCTAGTCTGTCGCGATTATGATTTTGCTCGAGCCCGAGTATAGGAATTATTCAAAATTTATTTTTGCTACTTGACCACTCACCCAAAGGCCCCCGATTGTTTAGATAGATTATCTAAAACTATTACCAACCCTGACCACAGCTAAGCTGCTTGCCATCAAAATTAACAGTTACCCGAAAACTTGTTTGATGTTCAAAATATTGACAACTTTTAGTAGCTATAGTTTTACCTTGATCAACTGCTCTAAATTGTATATTTCGGACATGCTCGAGCCTTCTTCTTTCAGTTCTACTTTGGCCAGCGGCAACTTTAGTATTATTAGAAATATTTTCATTTGCAAAAACTAAGTCAACTGTTTTATTGCTATTATTCACCAAAGTAATTTGGATAAAATCGTCTCCACCTTGCTTGCCTTCTCGTTCACAAGCAGCCAATCCAAAAACCAAACTCAGCGATAATATTATTAGTACAATGTTTCTTTTCATGATTTTATCTCCTAAATAAATCTTAAAGCTGAGAGGTTAGCAAATTGTTAGCTTATTATTTTTCTTAGGGTTTTTCTTATTAAGTCAAAACGGGACTCTTAATAAGCTTTATCTAGATTTTGAAACATTAAAGCGGCAGCTTTGATATTTCATAGGGAAGTGCCACCATTTATGAGTAATTGTGCCAGACCAACTATGACCATTATGTTTACCAGTCCAAGTAGTTTTATATGGACCAACATTAGAGCTACAGCTAAGCACCTTAGTTGAGTGATTATGTGTGCAAGACATTGTTACTCCATGTCCATGTGCCTTAGTACCAAGAACAGCTGTAAAATTACTCCCTGAGCCATTTATTTTTACAGTTAAGTCACCATGAGAGTGGTCACAGAAGCCTTGAGTAGTAATTTCTGTACCTAGGCTTTCTATGGTATTAGAGCTATTGATAGTATTAGAACCCGAAAAATTACCAGTTACCGAACTTTGAGGGTTGACTGATGATACTGGATAAATTACGCAGCCACTAAACTAAATATCCCAATACTCGAGCCTATCCAATTCAAACCCAACAACTGCCTTCTGGGCAAACTTAACTAAACCATCTCTATCAGGTAAATCTAAATAATATCTAAAATTAGCTAAATACTTTTGAATAATAGCTCTATCTAAATTAAGTTTTTTACTCTCTTGCTCTGATACTTTTTCTAAATTACCTAAACCAGCTATTCTTGCTTGTCTTAGTTTTTCTACTAAGATTTCTGAGGGCTTATTGTCTTTGTGGCTTGCCCAAACTGCAAA
>CAMZLP010000102.1 GCA_947311535.1 uncultured Deinococcota bacterium
AAAAGATCTAAACGAAGGGCGCAAAATTGTAGCAAATTCTGTTAGTCTAGAAATCTTTGCAGCCCAAAATACTGCCAAATGGGATTTAGCCTACTCGAACTTCAAAAAATTACTTGATAACGACAATTAAGCTATCTAAGATAGCTTCCAATATACAACCCTAACTAAAGCCCCAAACAAATTGCTATAATTAAACAACAAGGAGATGGCAAAATGACCAAGGCAAGACTTAAAAGACTTTTAGCAGATGATGGCAAGCTTTTTGATGTTGCTATTGACCACGGCTTTTTTAATGAAGCAGGCTTTCTAAACGGTATCGAAAATATGGAGCAGGCTATTAAAACCGTAGTAGAAGCTCAACCAGATGCCATTCAATTAACCGTTGGTACCGCTCCAATTTTACAGAATATGGCAGGCAAAGAAAAACCAAGCTTAGTTTTACGAACCGATGTTGC
Organism: uncultured Deinococcota bacterium; assembly: GCA_947311535.1. GTDB lineage: Bacteria > Deinococcota > Deinococci > Deinococcales > Trueperaceae > CAMZLP01. The sequence continues at coordinate 456 of CAMZLP010000102.1, forward strand.
CAATGTTTATGGCAAAACCTTGCCCGAGAGTCTATTTAATATGACCATAGAAAACTCAGTAGAGCAAGCTTTACGCTTAGATGCAGCTTGTGTTTGTGTCAATCTATTTATAATCCCAAATCAAGCTGATATTCACCGTCAATGTATTGCTAATATCAACCAAATAAAACCCATTGCCGACAGATACGGCATACCCCTAATGGTAGAGCCCCTAGTAATGCAAGATAACGCCATAGCAGGTGGTTATATGGTTGATGGTGATGTCAATAAAATAAAAGCCCTAGTGCGCCAAGCCGTAGAACTAGGAGCAGACATTATTAAAGCAGACCCAAGTGAAAATGTTCAAGACTATCATCAGGTAATAGAACTTGCTGGCCGTATTCCGGTACTGGTTCGTGGTGGTGGTAAGGTATCTGACGAAGAAATATTTAAGCGCACCGAAGAGCTAATGAAGCAAGGTGCAAAAGGCATTGTCTATGGGCGTAATGTTATCCATCATAATAATCCAAATGCCATGACCAAAGCACTGATGGCTATTGTGCACAGTGATGCTACGGCAAATCAAGCTTTAGAAATTTTGAATAGCAGCTAAAAGTTATCAATATTAGCTAGTTAATTAATCGTTTGATTTATAGCACTATTGATAGTGCTCTTTAATAGACATAAGTAATATCAATAATATAATTACCGCTAATGAGTTAAAAATCCTAGATTTAAAAAATAAACAGTACTCTGATTTAAATACTTGTCCTTTTAGATATTCCTTATTCTCCTTAATTCTTCTCTATTGATTCTCTAATACCTGTTTTTCCATAAATTTATATTTTGTTAAAACACTCTTAAAATCGAGTGCTTAAATCTAACAGTCTGCGATTTTCAACATCAACAATGCCTTTATCAGAAATCTTGTAGTTTGGGCTTACCGTAAGAGGCAAGATAGTAAGCAGTAAAATAGGGTTTTTGTGGGTCATACCTAATTGACGTAGTTTTTGCTCGAGCCTATCGAATTGCTCAGCAAGTTCAGCTATAGGAGCATCTGATAGAAGACCGGCTATTGGCAAGGGCAAAAAGATTAATTCATCATCATATACCGCCATACCACCACCATTTTGAATAACGGCATTAGCTGCTTTGGTCATTGCTTTAGCAGTTTTACCAAGCACCAAAATATTATGGCTATCATGTGAAAAGCTAGTAGCAAAAGCACCTTTTTTAAGCTTAAGACCTGTAAACAAGCTTATTTTAGAATCCTCGCTCCAATCACTTTGCAAGCTAGCTCTAGCAATAACTGTTGCCATCACCAAGTCATCATCGTTAGCATGACCATCTTTTATTTTAATCTTTCGCTGTTCTAATTCAGTAAAGGTATTTATGTCGTTGACAGTGATAATGTTTACTCGAGGATTTGGCTCGAGCCTAAGCCAAAATTGCTCTTGGCTTAATAAGGCAGCAGTTTTAAGAATTGGAGATATGCTAGTTAAATCTTCTGGCAGCTTGGTATCGGCTGCTTTAAAAAGAGCTTGGCCAGCTTCAGCCACCCTTTTACCTTGGCTATAAACCTCTCTTGGTGGAAACATATTTAAGTCTTCACAAATACAAAAATCAGCCCTATAACCAGGGGCAATCATACCGACATTATTAAGCCCCAAATAAGCAGCAGGCCTAATTGTAGCTGAGGCAAGAGCATCTAAAGGCTGCCAACCTAGCTTTATAGCTAGTTCTAAAATCTTATTTAATTGCCCAAAAACAAGCCTATTAGGCATAATGTCATCACTAATAATCAAAATACGGCTACGGTCAGGCAGGCTATTTATAAAATCAATATTTTCCTCGGTAATAGATTTTTCTTGCAACATTACATAAAGCCCTTTGCTAAGCTCTTCAGCAATTTTTTCAGGCGTCATTAAAGTATGGTCAGAACGAATACCATAAGAAATATAAGTTGATAAATCTACCCCAGAAAGACTAGGGACATGCCCTTCTAAGCTAAGCCCTGCTTTTGTACCAGCTTCTAAAATATCTTCTAAATGTTTTTGACCTGCTACAACTCCCTGATAATCCATCATTTCACCCAAGGCAATAACATCAGGGTCACGAGCAAGCTCGGTTATTTCAGTGGGTCTTATTTTAGCATTAGCCGTTTCTAAATCATCTGAAGTAGCCGGAATACAACTTGATATTGCCGAATAAATATTTAATGGCAAATCACGACTGGCATCAATCATAAATTTAATCCCCGCTGCACCCAAAACATTAGCAACTTCATGTGGATCTTGCAAAATACTAGTAGTTCCCCAAGGCAAGCTGGCTTCTGCAAATCTTCCCGGAGTTAGCAAGCTGCTTTCAATGTGCATATGGCTGTCAATAAGCCCAGGTTGAATAATAGCGTTATCGAGGTCAATAATAGTTTTGGCATCAATATTAACGCGTTTACCCTCTTCAACAAAAATAAATTTTTCTTGCTTTATACCCAGCCAACCTTTAAAAATACGCTGGCGAATAATATCTACAATTTGGGCATTTTCTAAAATCAGGTCAAGCATTGCTGCTACCTTTATGCAAAATATCTACCGCCTCTATAGCCACATCGATTGCTCGTTTTTCTGCTTCCATATAGCGTCTTTCTTTTTCTGCTAAATTAGGTTGTTCTTTTAGCCAAATATTGGAGTCTGTGCCAAGCACTGCTCCTACCTTTAAGCCCAAAACAGAGCCAGCAATAAATAAGCTCGAGCACTCCATCTCGGCGGCTACTACTCCTGCCTCAGTAAGTTGTTTGCTCAAAACTTCATCTCTTCTATAAAAAGCATCTCGAGTATATGCAATGCCTGTAAATGATTCTTGATTTTTGGTTTTAGCAGCTTCTTTTAGAGCAATAGTGATATCAAGATCAGCAACAGCAGGAAAGGCCAAAGGCAAATAAGCCTGCGAAGTACCATCTCCTCTAAAAGCTCCCGTAACTATGACCACTGCACCAATTGGGATTTCTGGCTGTCGACCGCCTGCCGAACCAACTCTAATAAAATGACTTGCCCCTACTTTTGCTAGTTCTTCAATAGCAATAGCTGATGATGGGCCACCAATACCGGTTGAACAAACGGTAATAGCTGTGCCTTGTTTTGTTTTACCTGTAAAAATAGTATATTCCCGATGGCGACTGATTAACTCTGCTGTTTCAAAAGATTTAGCAATGCGTTCGGCTCGAGCCGGATCACCAGGTAAGAGCACATAAGGAGCCACATCTCCTACTCGGCAGCGGATATGTTTTTGTAAGTCAGTTTTGGCTTTATCGGTCATTCTTTTTCTCCATTATTGCTAAAGGCAATACAGATTTCTTTTGCAAGAATCAAAAAGACTTTATCTTCTTCTTGATAATGAGCTTTTTCAGTCGGTATTTCTACTTCAAATTCGGCTACATCTGTTTTAATAAAATAACTAACCGCCTCACCTTTAAAGGTTTTAATCATAATTTTTGCTTCTAAATAAGGAATATCATCTCTAAGCTTCTCAGCTGATAGCTCTGCCGCTGAGGGTCTAAAAGTAATTGTCACCGACTGGCCAATTTTGGCATCATCAGCATCTCTGGCTATAAGCTCACTAGCATTTGCTGCCGCCAGTCTTAAATAGTCACCGTCTTTAGCTATTACTTTGGCCTCAAGATGGTTAGAAATACCCATAAAATGGGCAGCAAATAATGTACTAGGTCGCTGATAGATTTCTTCAGGTTTGCCAATTTGTTCAATTTTACCTGCATTCATAACAACCACTCGGTCAGAAAGTGCCAATGCTTCTTCTTGATCATGGGTAACATAAACCATAGTTACGCCGAGCCTGCGCTGCACCTTTTTAAGCTCTGCCCTTAATTCAACCCGAAGTTTAGCATCTAAGTTAGAAAGCGGTTCGTCGAGTAAAAGCAACTGTGGTTCTATCACAATGGCTCGAGCCATAGCAACTCGCTGCTGTTGACCACCAGATAATTGTGACGGTAAGCGTCCATCAAAACCCGTTAAGCCAACCATTGCCAAAGCTTCATCAACCCGAGTTTTAATCTGTAACTTTTCAACCCGTCTTAAACGAAGCCCAAAAGCAACATTTTCAAAAACACTTAAATGAGGAAAGAGTGCATAGCTCTGAAAAACCATGCCGATATTTCGTTTGTTAGCAGCTACCTTAGTATAATCACGCCCAGCAATTGATAATTTCCCTTTCTGCAAGTCTACAAAACCAGCAATAGCTCTGAGCACAGTTGTTTTACCACAACCACTTGGGCCCAAAAACGAAATCAACTCGCCTTCTTTGACACTTAGGTTTAAATCTTCAACAATATATTCATCCTTTTTATAGCCAATAGCTGCTTGGCTTAGTTCTAAAAAAGAGCTCATTTAATCACCCGCAATAAAGCTATGTTTTTATAAATAATAGCATTTTCACAATTTACAAAAATACTATTTTTATTCCAATACTTATCCATTAATAAAGTTCCTTTGTCTTTTAGCTACTTGATTCTGACTACTTGATTCTGGCTTACTCATTTAAATGCCTGCGATAAACCAATAAGACGCTCGGTTATAAAAACAACCGCTGCTGAGAAAATAATAAGCAAAGTTGATAAAGCAGCAATTGAAGGGTCAAAATTATATTCCATATAACTCAACATCTGTATAGGCAATGTAGCTATACCCACATCGGTCAAAAATAGCGATACAGGCACATTATTAAACGATAAAATAAAGGTAAGAATCAGCGATGTCAAAACAGCATCACGAATATTTGGCAAAACAATTCTAAAAAAAGTATAAAAGCGTGATGCCCCCAGACTCACCGCCGATTGTTCAATATCTATGGGTAAGTTGCTTAAACTGGCCAAAACAATACGCACAGCATAAGGAATAAATAAAGCAGCATGACCAATTACTAAAGCTGGTATAACAGACAAATTTGTTTTGATGACCAAATACTTCAGTAATGCCAAACCAACTACAAGCTGCGGAATAATAACGGGCAAAGTAGCAATAAGTTGCACTAACTCTTTAGCTCTAAACGAATATCTTGCCAGTGCATAAGCTATAGAAACACCAATAGTAATTGAAAGCAATGATGATAATCCAGCCACTTTGACACTGACCCAAAAGCCTTTTATAAATGCTTTTTGACTCATAATTTCTTTAAACCACTTTAAAGAGAATGAACTAGGTGGAAACCTAAGTGACGGGTCACCCCCAAAAGCCGCGATAAGTACCACTAAAAAAGGAATAATAAGAAAGCCCAGCAAAATCATAAGCACAATTAAAGGAAAGCGCGAGGTTTTCATTGACTACCTGCTGGCTTAGAACGCTGTGTTCCACTAACTAATCTAATAAAATAAATAACAATAAGTGTTGTTATAAACATAACAACAGCCACAACAGTTGCACCTACCCAATCGAGAGTTACTGAAGCTTTTTGATAGAGCAATGTACTGAGCATAAGATGACGGCTACCACCTAAAATAGCTGGTGTAACATATGCGGTAACACAGCCCGTAAATACCAAGATTCCACCAATAGCCAAACCCTCGGCAGTAAGAGGCATAAAAATTTTTAAGAATATCTGCCACTCAGATGCTCCTAAATTTCTAGCGGCTAATTCAACATCTTCTGGGATATTTTCAAAGGCACTGATAAGCGGTAACATCATCAGAGGGATAAAGAGGTGCAATAATCCTATAAATACAGCATTTTCGGTATAGAGAATTCGAAGAGGCTCGAGCCCAATCAATTTAAGAGCATTATTTATAAGCCCTTGGCGACCTAATATAACCATCCAAGAAAAGGTTCTTGCTACCGAGTTAGTCATAAGCGGTAAAATAATAAGGGCTATTAAAAGGATACGCCATTTAGAAGACAAACGGCTCACAGCATAAGCGGCAGGGTAACAAAAGGCCATCGCCAAAAGCGTGACAATCACAGCAATTTTTACAGTTCTTAAGTAAGCTCTTTGCGAAACTGGGTCTTGCACAAAGTTGAGATAGTTAATTAGGCTCAGGCTCGAGCCGTCAAATAAGCTATTTGCAAAAAGAACAGCAATCGGTAATATAAATGCAATTACTAAAAATATCAAACCAGGTAATACTAAAAACCATGGCCACTTAGAATAAAGCGTCATCGTTTACTAGCATTTTTGCTTCTTATGAAGCAAGTGTTTTTTTTCAATTTATCCATTATTAATTTTCCTTTTTATTCTTAATTATCTTTATATAATTTAGAAACAAATAGTTCATCGATAGTTTTTGACTTCAAAGTAAAAACTTTTAAGGTTTTAGGTCTTTATTCCTATAGCTTCTCTTAACTCCCTATAACTCTCCTTTTAAATAAATCCAGTAATCTTAAACTAAAACAGTTTTGAGATTACTGGATTTATATTTTATTTAGTTAGCACTAAATAAAAATCAAATTAAAAAGCATATTAAAGAATTTATTTAGCAATCTCTTCGTTCCAGCGCTGAATCCAGTCTGTCTCTACTTCAAGTAGATAGTCAAAATCAAGGAAGATTAAATTATCAATCTCTTCTTCGCCATAAGTTAAGAAAGCAGCTTGCTCATCTGGTACTACAACAAGCGCATTTGTTGGTGAATCTACAAGATCAAGTGCCTGGGCTGATTGTACACTCTGGCTTAATTTGTGATTAATATAATCATAAGCAGCATCTATATTTGGTGCACCCTTAATAATAGAAATAGTATTTACATAGCCAACTGAACCTTCTTCTGGTGCAACCCATGCTAGTGGTAAGCCAGTATTTTCTAATCTACCCCAAGCAAAGCGTAAAACTGGTGCAACCCATACTTCACCTTGTTCAAAAAGTGAAATAAGTTCAGAAGAGCGAGCATAGAAAGTTACTACATTAGTATCTGCTAATTCAGCTAGTTTGCCAAAACCAATATCTGGCTCTAAGGCGCTACCGCCCCAAGCAAGATTAGCCATTACCACAGTTGCAGGCCCTTGGGTTGTAGTGATATTGGGCAAGCTAACTCGGCCCTTTAAATCTTCACGCCATAAGTCTTTCCAAGAAGTAATTGGTTCTTTAATAAGGTCGGTTCTATATACCAAGCCATAAGAATAAACTGTATAGCCAATTCCTAAACCATTGCCAAGCGGGTCTTTTGCCCACTCATAAAGTTCGTCATAGGCATCAATTCTAGATATATCAATAGGCTCGAGCAAAGCTTCATTAGCAGCTCTAAGAGCAAAGTTAGGAGCAAACTCAACCGCATCGATATTGGGGTTATCTTTACGAAGTTGAATTTTAGAAATGCGATCTGCATTATTCCCCAAGTCATATAGGATTTCCATGTCATAGACATCCAAGAAAGTATCTGTTACGTTTTTATCAATCAGCTTCATACCAAAGCCCCAAGTTGAAACAGCAACCTGAGCTAGGCCAAGCGACGACAAAAGAAGAAAGACCATTATAGTTAATAGCTTTTTCATGAGTGCAACCCTTCTGTGTATTGATTTACACCCTTTAATTTTATGTTTAAAAAATACCAATGTCAAACCTTAATTAGCGTTATACAGTCCATAGACTACAACTCTTCAAAAATAATAAGCAAGGCAAATAGTAAAAAAATCAAAACAAATAAATCAATGAGGTAAAAGCTTAAGAACAATATAAATTGTCTAAAAATCATTTAGTAATAGCTACCCTAAACCACCAATCCTCGTTATACTGTATTTAGATTAATCTAAGGAGCTTAGCGATGAAAGAAATCCGTTTTGGCATAATTGGCTTAGGCTTAATGGGCAAAGAATTTGCATCTGCAGCTGCCCGCTGGTTTCATTTGACAGAAATTGATGTAAAGCCAGTAATTCTAGCAGTTTGTGATACAAACAAAGAAGCAATAACTTGGTTTGAAGCAAATCTCCCTAGCATTTCTTTTACAACTACAAACTATAAAGAGCTATTAGCTCAAGATGATATTGATGCTGTTTATTGTGCCGTACCTCATAATTTACACGAGCAAATATATATAGACATTATAAAAGCAGGCAAACATCTAATCGCTGAAAAGCCATTTGGAATTGATAAAAAAGCCAATGATAATATCAATAAGATAATTGCTAAGCACCCAGAAGTAGTAGTTCGCTGTAGCTCAGAATTTCCATTTTTTCCTGGAGCTTATGAAATCATCAAAGCCATAGAGAATAATGAATTTGGGCAAATTATAGAAGTCGAAGCAGGTCTCTTGCACTCATCTGATATGAACCCAGATAAAGCCATAAATTGGAAAAGGATTATTAAATTTAATGGTGAATACGGCTGCATGGGTGACTTGGGCATGCATGTTTTACATATCCCATTGCGTTTTGGCTGGCAACCCACAGACATAAAAGCTCAGCTCTCAAATATAATAAAAACCCGCCCTGACGGTAAAGGCAGTACTGCCAAATGTGAAACTTGGGATAATGCCACAATTTTAGCCCGAGTTGAGCAAAAAGATTATTCTTTCCCTATTACTCTGCACACCAAACGCATTGCCCCAGGTAATACCAATAATTGGTTTATAAAGGTTCATGGTTTAAAACGCTCCATGGAATTCTCGACTAAAGAGCCAAAAACCCTAAAAGTTTTAAACTATAAAAAAGGCCAAAGGCAAGCTTGGCAAAATATAGAATTGGGTTATGAAAGCGCCTATAAAACTATTACAGGTGGTATTTTTGAGTTTGGTTTTAGTGATGCCATGTTACAAATGTTTGCTGCTTTTTGCGATGAGCTCGAGCATCCCCAAAATATGCTCCAAAACTTCCACTGTGTCACGCCAGAAGAAGCCAGTAAAAGCCATGATATATTCACTACTGCTCTAAAGACTAATAATGCCTGATGTCGTAGTAGCAGGGCACATCTGTTTGGATTTGATTCCTGAGTTTAAGGGGGAGCTTAGGCTCGAGCCTAACCAACTCACAAGCTTAGGAAAGATGTCTTTTGCAACTGGTGGCTGTGTTGCTAATGTTGGTTTATCACTTAACAAATTGGGTATTAGCAGTTCTTTAGTAGCCAAACTAGGTGATGATTTATTTGCTCAAATCCTAATTCAAATCTTAGAAGACAGCGCTACAAAATCTACTAAATCTATTATTACTAGCAAAAGCGATTCAACTTCTTATAGCGTAGTAATAAGCCCGCCTGACTTTGACAGGCATTTTTTACATCACGAGGGTGCCAACCATAGTTTTAGTACCCAAGATGTTGATTTAGAACTTGTAAAGCAAGCAAAATTATTCTATTTTGGCTACCCTCCACTTATGCAGCAAATCTATCAGGATGCTGGTATAAGTTTAGCTAAGTTATTCAAAACTATTAAAAACTTTGGGGTCACAACAGCTATGGATCTAAGCTTTCCAGACCCCAATAGCCCTGCCGGGCAAGTGGATTGGTTAAAATTTTTAGAACTGGTTTTACCCCACACCGACATATTTATACCGAGCTTAGCCGAAATCAACTATATGCTTTATGGCAAACAACAAACAAATACAGAACAAAATCCTCGCTTGGCCGGGCTAGCTCCTGCTCAAAAATTATTGGATATGGGTGTAGCCTTAGCAGGTATAAAGCTGGGTTCTGATGGCTTATATTTACAAACCGCAAATTCTAAAAGGATATTAGCAATGGGTAAAGCTAAACCAAAAAATATAGCAGACTGGTCAAACCGCAAATTCCACTCGGCCATTTTTAAAGTTGAAGTACAAAACACAGTAGGTGCAGGAGACAGTACTTACGCAGGATTTTTAGCGGCCTTACTAAAAGGTTTAGATTTAGAAGCCGCCATGACCGTAGCCTCGGCAGTTGGAGCTTCTAGCGTTGAGGCTAATGATGCTGTCTCTGGCGTGCTTTCATGGGATAAAACTATTGCCAGAATAAACAAGGCTGGCCTTAAATGAATATTGCTAGAATTATTAAAGAACAAAATGAACTCTAGCAAAAACAAAATTACTAAACTGCTAGCAGCTATCCCCCATAAACCGCAAATTAATATTGCCATAGCAGGTGGCAGTGGTTCAGGTAAAAGTACCATTGCCAATTTGCTCAAAGATGCCGTAGGCTCTAATACAAAAATATTTTCTCTAGACAAATTCTTTAAAAACGCCGACATGCTTCCAAAATATTATTCAAACTATCATCAGAGCTACCAAGCAGATTATAACCAGCCCAGCTCACTCAAACTATCCAAAATGTTTGAATTTTGCCAAAATGTTTCTGGCTACGATATAGCTATTTTTGATGGTCATTTTGCTTTATATTATCCGCAGCTTCGCCAACTGATGGATATAAAGATTTTTGTAGATTGCAAAATAACTACTATGCTAAAAAGGCGTACAATCCGCAATCTTGCAAATAATTATGGTGGTAACAAAGAGAACATATTCTATTACAATCAAGAATGTGTAAAACCCAGCTACCAGCAATACATTTTACCCACTAAAAAATATGCAGACATCATTATAAATAATAATTCAAATAATACCCAAATCAGAGACCAAGTAATCAAGCAGCTTGCCCAACAAATAAAATCCAATTCAAACTAAATCTCCTAATAATTTAAAATCCCCCTTCAAAATTTGAAGGGGTGGACACAGTAGCGGACGGAGTCAGTTGAACCACAAACACAAATCACCGAAGCCCCTACCCCATACAGCAAACAAGCAAACCTTTGTAAACTAAAAAATCAATAAACTAGAAAAACTTTTGTTTTTTAAGATAGAATAGCCAGATGAATGATAGAATCGCAATAATCTCTGTAGCAATATTAAGCCTCTTAGGTATTGCTTTTGCACCTTGGGCAGCAATCGCACGACAGACTGGTGCAAAAAATGCCGTACTTTTATTGCCTAATCGATATATAGACTTTACCGCTCGTACCGAGCTGATTCCTATTCAGGGTTTAAATATAGTACTAATAGTAACTGTTATAGCCCTTTTGGTCTTGGCTTTTTCAAGCCTTATCAAAAGCAAACAGCGCTATATATTATGGTTTATCAGTGGCCTAGTTTTATTATTTGTTAACTCTTGGGGTTTATCCAATATGCAAGCTAGCGTAAGGCAAATTCGCTTAGAACTAGTTCAAAACAAAATTACCAAAGCCTTAGAAAACCCAAGAGCATCTATCAATGTAGAAGAGCTCAAAACAGTCTTGGCAAATACCCAGAGCACTACAATTGAAACCACAATTTTAAGATCTCGTTATGCAGGCTTTACCATTAAACGCTTACCCTACGAAAAATCAGGCATGGGCTTAGCTGCTTTTTTAACTTATATCAGTTCATTTTTAGCAATATTTTTAAGTTTTCAATATTTTAACAAAAGCAAAAAGATTATAGAAAATATTCTTAGAACCATAGCTGTGCCATTAAGCTCTATTTTACTTTCACTTTTAGCTGCCGCTGTAGTTATTTTATTACTTCAAGATACTCCTACCTCATCAAAATTTGTGTTTAATGGTTGGCAAGATTATCTGGCGGGTAGGCTCGAGACTCTCTGGTATGCCTACTACACCCTTTTTGCCAACTCTCTTAGTAGTGTAGGTGGTATTGCCGAATCACTGAAATTCTCTACCCCACTTATTTTTACAGGCCTAGCCGTAGCTCTTGGTTTTCAGGCCGGTCTTTTTAATATCGGCGCTCCAGGGCAAATGGTACTAGGTGCTATTTTTGCCATGTTAGCTGGCCTTTATTTGCCAGGCCCTCGCTTTATAGTTTTACCCATGGCTGTTATGGCTGCGGCTCTTGGAGGTGCATTTTGGGGTGCTATTCCGGGTTGGCTAAAAGCTAGATTTGGTGCCAACGAAGTCATTAATACTATTCTCATGAACTACATAGCCTCGGCCTTGCTTTTGTTTATGTTATCTTCAGCACTAACATTTTCTCCATCTGCTCTAAGGATTATTTATTTTCTAGCAGTTTTAGCAATCTTAGCAATTATTCTTAACAGTATTCCAACTATCTCAAAATTAATGTCAAAATCAGCTAGGCTTAGTTTGGCCGTATTTGCCGTTGTAGCCCTAGTTGGTGTCTTTGTCTTTGGTTCTCCACGTCCTAATGATGCTTCCGTTGTATTTGATATGCCCTTTAAGGCTCCTGGCTCCGAACCCAAATCTTATGAAATCCAAGAAACTGCCCAGTTAGGTCAATTGGCTGATTTTTTACCAGCTAGCGCAGCTACTAGCGGCAGTGAAAAAATATTAGATGTCAACTATGCTTTAATT
>CAMZLP010000103.1 GCA_947311535.1 uncultured Deinococcota bacterium
GTTTTAAATAGTTTATGTCAACATAAACGTATAAATATGCAATTTTTTATAAATAAATCCTAGCTCTAGCGCTAATATTTCGAAGCAGTTTTGTGACAAATTTTGAAAACTATCCAGTTTCCGTATTTTATTCGCATTTAAAATTTACCAATATAGTCGTCAATCAAAATAATATCAAAGCCGAGAAAATGTTCTTTTCTTTCTATCTCAAGCTAGAAGTAAAATCTAAAATTTTACACCCAATCTGGCTGCAATCTCCCCTTGGCATCTTTACGGTACGGCAACCAAACTAAAGCAAATAGTTCTAAATTGATATTAGTTGAGCGTGCTTTTATTAGGATAGGCTCGAGCACAAACATTTCAGCATTTATCTTAGTTTCTAAAGCATTAATTTCTTTACTTAGTTCTTCTTCCAAATCTTTAATCTGTAGCACTACAGCTTCAGCAAGTTCTTTGGCACGGCCCACATCCATCTGCTCTTTCTGCATGCGGCTAGCACTTTTTATAGCTCGGCTAGCTCCATAAACCGTAGTTCTGCTCACTTTTTTACGGCCCAACAATGCTCCAAACACCGCACTGCCAATATTAACCATAGCATCCATTTTTCTGGCACTGGCTTGCTCTTCTTCTTTAGCTATTCGCTGCTCGGCACGTAATAGTTTATTTTCTAAACTCTGCAATTTGGTGGCGTATTTAGTACGCATTTTCTCAATTAACAAATCTCTTTTTTCACGCTCTATATGGGCCAACCTTGCTCTAAAACTTTGCTCAGATTCATTAACTTCACTCACAGTTTTAAGTTCAGGATTTTTAAAAAGCTTTAAAGGGTACTTTTGTCTTATATGTTTTAAAAATGATTTTTGCCATTTAGCATAGTTTTTGGGTTCACCGCCTGCAGCACTTAGCTCTGCAAAATCCGCATCAGCAATAGGCTCTTGTTCTAAATCATTAGGGTTAAGTTCAATTAAGAAAGAATCATCCCAATCTATTGCCACAGTGTCATCAGTTATTTCGGTAGCTAATCCTAAAGCTTTGCTAAGCTCTACTTTATTAGCCACACTAGAATAATAAACATCTGCAAAACCAGCCACTGCCGGATAATAAATAAGCCCATTACCTGCGCCAGAAGCACTAAGATAAAAACTAGGCACGCCTTGTGGCATAACTGGGGCTTGAGCTTTGCTAACAGCCTTAGTTTTAGTATTGGGGATAGTTTTTTTAGCAAGTTTTTTATCTGCCATTAAAAGCTTTATTTTCCCTCGGCTAAGTGGCCCAGCCAAATAAGACATAGCCCAACGAGTTTGGAAAATTACCGGGGCATCTTCGTGCACATTATGTAAAAGGAAATTCCTTTTGCCAAGGCCAGATAATATAGCAGCCAGTTCTTTTTTAGGCATTGCATCTGGCGAAGCACTTTGCAAACCAGCTAGTACTCGCTCTTTATCACGCTCGGTTTGTAAGCGGCCTATAAACCAAGTACCAGCATTAGACAAAGCTTTATAGTCAAGGTCTACTGGGTTTTGGGTTGATAAAACCAAACCAAGGCCATAGGCTCGAGCCTGTTTTAGTAAAGTCAGCATTGGTATTTTAGAAGGTGGGTTTCTGCTAGGTGGCAAATAGCCAAAAATCTCATCCATATAAAGAATAGCCCGCAAACTACTCGTACCGTTTTGGCTCCGCATCCAAGCAAGTATTTCATTTAATAATATAGAAACAAAAAACATCCGCTCATTGTCATTTAAATGAGCAATGCTAAAAATTGACGCTTTAGCATTGCCATTATTTGCAAATAACATATTTTGAATATCTAACGCTTCACCCTCGAGCCAAGCTTCAAAACCAGGTGAGGCTAATAAATTATTTAATCGCATAGCCAAAGCAAAACGCTCTTTGGCTGAATAAAACTGCTCTAAATTCATAATGCCAATACGCTCAAAAGGTGGTTCTTGGATTTCTCTAATTAGGCTAGCAATGTCTAGGTTTTTGCCATTAGCCCAAGATTTCCCTAAAATATTTGATAATAAAATATGCTCCCTACTAGTTATTGGATCAGCTTCTATATCTAACAAAGCCAAAATACTAGTAGCTGTATTTTGCACTCTTTCGCGGAATAAGTCAGAATCTTCCACGACTAAAGCACTAGGGGCATTAAAGCTTCTTAAAACATTTACTGGCAAACCGGCATTGCTACCCGGAGTATAGACATTCATATCTATATTTGAACGTAATTTGGCAATTCTATCTTTTTTTATGCCCCAGCTTTTTAAACCATTTTCCCATAGTTCAGCTTGGGTTTGAGCATATTCTAAGTTACTTAGCCCTTTAGCAGAAGCTTGATATTCATTTATCCAAGGTTCAAAATCACTAGCTGCCAAATCTGGAAAGCTAAGCAACAAATTAGCCATGTCACCCTTGGGGTCAATAGCTATTATTGGAATATTATCAACCAACGCCTCTTCTAAAATATCAATACCCAAGCCAGTTTTACCGCTACCAGTCATACCGATAATAACCGCATGGGTTGTTAGGTCTTTAGAATCATATAAAACTACATTTTCTTTTAATTCTTTGTTTTTTAGGTCAAATTCTTTGCCCAAATAAAAACTACTCAGGTTTTCATAATCCATATTTTAAGCCTCCAACTTATGAGCAAATTATAACAAAGAGCCGACTTTTTATTGTCATAGTAAAAAAACCCAAAGAATATCTCTCCTAACTCGTATTTCATAACAAAATACCCAATTCCTAATCTTAATTCCTAATTTTCAATTCTCACAGCTTACCAGAAAAACCTCAAGAAATTCTTCGAAATTTTCGCCAACAGATTTTTATTTATTAGCTACTAGCCTAAAAACGATTCAAGCTCATCTAATAATTCTTCGGCATCTTTGTTATAATTTGCTCATAAGTTGGAGGCTTAAAATATGGATTATGAAAAC
>CAMZLP010000104.1 GCA_947311535.1 uncultured Deinococcota bacterium
AGTAGTAACCCCGCCATAGATAATTCTAAACAAATAAAGTGCCAAGCCCCCAGCTAGCAAGGTAATACCAAGCCCAGAAACATGCTGATTAAGCCCCAATGTGACAGTGAGCAAGCCCATTAACAAAGAGAGCAATACTGCCACGAGAATAGCAGCCACTAAACCAATAAATAAAGAGCCCGAGGCCTGAGCGGCCACAAAACCAGAAAACGCCGCCAGTAGCATAGTGCCTTCTATACCTAGGTTTAAAATACCAGCTTTTTCTATGATAGCTTCACCCAATGCTGCAAATAAAATTGGTGTTGCAATCCGCAGGGTTGCACCCAAAAGGTCAAAAATAGTCTCAAGCATCTTTTCTCCTAATTTGATAGTTGTTTAATAAGAGAGCAACCAGAGTTGCCAATAACAAAGTAGCCTGAATCACATCACCCAAATAAGCAGGTATGCCCAACGAACGACTAGCCGAGAGTGAGCCTGTATCAATTAGCGCCAAGAACAAGCCAGCAAAAGCAATGCCCAAAGCATTTAGCGAGCCAAAGGTCGCTACAATTATGCCAGTATAGCCGTAACCAGGCGAAATACCATCAATCAGATAATGATGCAAGCCAGCAACTTCGCTCACCCCAGCAATGCCAGCAATACCGCCACTAATTAGGGCTGCTGCCAGCATGGTTTTAGCTACTTTTATATTCATGAATCTAGCAGCTTCTTTGCCTAAACCCACTGCCTTTAGCTCGAGCCCAAAGCGGGTACGTTTTAAAACCCACCACAGAGCCAGCAAAGATAGCAGGGCTATAATAAAACCAAAATGCAAGCGCGAACGAGCCATAATTTGTGGAAACTCAGCACTGCGAGCAATAGCTGGTGACTTGGGCCAACCACTGATTGGGTCTCGCCAAATTCCATTTAACAATGCCGAAATAAAAAATAGAATCACCGAATTTAAAAGCAAGGTTGTAACAACCTCATCTACTTGTAATTTCACTTTTAATAGTGCCGGCAGCAAAGCCCATAATGCTCCAGCAATAAAACCAGCTAAAAGCATAATGATAATAGCCATAAACTGTGGCAACGGGGCTAATTTTGGACCTACAAGCGCAGCTGCCAAAGCCCCAGCATAAAGCTGCCCTTCGGCACCGATATTGTAATAACCTGCCGAGAATGCAAAAGCCACTGCCACGCCTGTTAAAATTAGGGGTGTTGCTTGCACTAATATTTCTATTCGGCTGGTTCTTTTTGTAAAGGGTTTAAATAAGATTTCATAAAATACTTCTAAGGGGTTTGCCCCAGCAATTAGAATAAGAATGCTAGCCAAAATAAAGGTAATAGCAACAGCAATAATAGGAATCATAAAACGTTGCAACAAAGATGCGGGTGCGCGTTCAATTTTAAGACCAAACATCAAGCAGCGTCCCGATTGCCAGCCATTAATAAACCCAAGCCCTCACGGCTTGCATCTTCGGCTGCAAATTCTGCCATTATTTCACCCTCATAAATCACCAAAATCCTATCGCTTAATCGCATTACCTCGTCTAAATCATCAGAGATAAGTAAGATTGCTGCTCCATTTCGCTTTTGCTCGAGCAGTTTTTGGTGCACATATTCACTAGCTCCTACGTCTACCCCTCGGGTTGGCTGAGCTACTATTAAAAGCTTGGGTTCTTTGGCCAAGGTACGTGCCAAAATCAATTTTTGCAAGTTCCCACCCGACAAGGTTCTGGCTTTGTCGTTGGCTTTGGCTTTTATTTGAAAGTCTTTTATGAGTTTGTTGGCATATTGGTTTATGGCTTTTTTGCTCAATTGGCCGGCTTTGCTAAAGTCTTCGATATGCTCGAGTACAAGGTTTTCAGCCACACTTAAATCAGCAATAGTTGCCTTATGTCGGTCTTCGGGTATTCGGCCAATTTGTAAATTATTGTAATGCTGCGAGTCATTAAAACTCAGTTTTTGTTTTGCTAATACGGCTTCGCCACGGTCAGGTTTTTGCAAGCCATTTAGTACTCTTAGTAACTCGGTCTGGCCGTTGCCAGCTACCCCAGCAATGCCCAAAATCTCGGAGGCATGGATATTAAAAGAGATGTCTTTTAGCACTTTTAGGCCCCTTTTATTTTTTAAAGAAAGGTCTTTTACTGCAAATAAGATTTGCTCATCAACTCTGTGGTCAGTATTGCGGCTAACTGCAATTGTGTCTCGGCCTACCATTAAATTTGCCAAGGCTCGAGCATTAGTCTCTTTAGTAATTTCAGTACTTACCAACTTACCATGTCGCAAAATCGCAACCCTATCACTAATTTCAATTACTTCGTCCAATTTATGGGTGATGATGATAATGGCCAAGCCTTTTTCTTGCAATGATTTTAAGGTTTTAAATAAAGCCCGCACATCTTGCGGTGTTAGCACTGCGGTTGGCTCATCTAGAATTAATAGCTTGCATTCACGATAAAGTGCTTTTAATATTTCTACTCTTTGCTGCTCACCCACCGACAATTCCGAAACAATTGCCTGCGGCTTTAAACTAAGCCCAAATTTCTTGGCAGTGGCCGCTACTTGTTCATTGATTTTTTTTAGATCTAAAATCGCTCCGCCCTCTTTGGCTAATACTACATTTTCGGCAACGCTTAAACTTGGCACCAAAGAAAAGTGCTGGCTTACAAAACCAATACCGTGGTCAATAGCATCTTTTGGTGAGTTTAATTTTACTGCCCGATTATTAATATATATAGCACCTTGGCTAGGCTTATACATACCAAAAAGCATTTTACTCAAAGTGGTTTTACCTGCTCCATTTTCACCTAATAGCGCCAAAGCTTCGCCAGAAAATATTTCTAAATGGATATTTTCATTAGCAATTACCGAGCCAAAATATTTACTTATATTTTCTAATTTTACTAGTGCTTGCATCAATAATAACAGTCCTATCTAATAGCAAAAATTAATAACTAGTTGCAAAACCAAGTAATTGCCTTTATTGAAAATTGTGGCTTTAAAGGTTCCCAAATGCTTAGATTCCTTTTAAGATTTACTATCCACAACTTTCTCCTAATTTCATTAATTTTATATTGACAAAAAGACAAAAAGAATATCTTTATTGGTTTTGCTATAAGTGGTTTAAATTTAAACAAAGAAGCTAGCAAGGAACTAAAGTATTTTTCTAACATCAAAAATTACCTTTATAGCTAACAAATGCATTCCTTACTAGCTTCTTAATAGCAAGTTGCCAAAAGCACTTAATAAGAGATGTCTATCCCTTATTAAAATACCCGCAGCTAGGCTTATGGAGTATTTTCGTTAATTGCTACCCGAAATAAGCCATTTTTAATTTCGTCTCTACGACTAGCTACTAGCTCTAAAATATTAGCCCCTAGCCTGTCTTCAAAGCCATGATAGGCTGCAAGATCAGCACCGCCTTTGGCCATCATCGAAAAGTCTTTTAAATCCTGAGCAGTATATGCACCAGCAGCAACTTGCTTAATTAAATACTGAACAGTTGGGTTCATATCCCAAACAGGGCCTGTTACTACATGATCTGGTGACAAAGAGTTTTGATCGCTCATACTGCCAAAAACTAATAAACCATTTTCAGCCGCAGCGTCAATCACACCAAATCTTTCTGCAAATAATACATCTGCTCCTGCAGATATTTGGGCTAAGGCAGCTTCTTTGGCAGCTGCTGGGTCAAACCAACTATTAATAAAGCTTACTAATACTTCGGCATCTTCGTTTGATTCTTTTACACCTTGGATAAAAGCGTTAACAATACGGTTTACTTCGGGTACTGGGTGACCAGCTACTACCCCAATTTTTCCGCTAGCAGATTCTGCACCGGCAATTAAACCACTTAAATAAGCAGGCTCATGAATCCAATTATCAAAAACAGATAAATTTGGCTCCGAAGGACCAAGCCCCGAACCAAATACAAAGGCAATTTCTGGGTAGTCTTTAGCAATTCTACGAACCGCTTCTTCATTGCCAAAAGCATCACCAAAGATAATATCGGGGTGCTGTTCTTCGGCAACTTCACGTAAAATACGCTCCATATCGCCAGAATAGCCAATATCATCAACCAAGCTATATTCTATCTGCCCTGCATCTGCGGCAGCCGTAAGTGCACTATGAATTATTCCATCCCATGGTTCTTCTATTGCCGTAGCATAAGCACCAAAAACAACTAGGGGTTTGTTTTGAGCTAGCCCAAAAGACAACAAAATTAATATTGCGGATACAAGAAACCATATTTTTTTCATAATTCCTCCTTGGTATTTTCCTCGCTTTTTAGTTTAACACATTAGTATAAACTTGCAAGACTATGTATAAAATTAATTATCCATTGCTGTTGCCATGTTCGGTGGGCAAAGCCTACGCTACAGGGCATAATTTGCAGGTCAGAAAGTAATAAGAGAAGTAATTAAATGGTTTTGCTGTTACTTAAACGGTGGAGATGCTAGCCGATAGATTTGTCGGGGCTTTAGCCCCGATTCCGTAACGCCCAGAGTGCTTCTATGGCAAGGGCAAAACTAGCATCATCTAAAAGCCTATAAGCATTTAAAAAGCCTTCTAGTTGATATTGCTTTAATAGCCCATCAACCAATGTTTGTGATTGGTAGGGGTCAGCCTTTTTGCTTTTTAGGCGTTTAAATTCATCTAATAGACCAATTTCGGTCAAAATTTTATAAATGAGTTGCTTTTTGGGCCTGCTATAAGGTAGCTTTTGACCTCTTTTAAGGGCTACAAAGCCTTGGCGTAAATTAATTATTGATGGGTATTCGGTGATTTTTTCTTCTAACTTTTTTATCTCAATATCGCTAAGGTCAATATTTATAGTTTTATTTTCTTTTAGTAGATTTGTAATTTTACTTAAGTCTTCAATAGTTTTTATTTGCTCGGCTTGGTTGCTCGATTTACGGAATATATTGTAATTGGGCTTGCTATTAGAAAAACTCAGCTTTTGTTTTTTACGAATGTCTTCGGCAATAAATTCTATATTGCGTTTATTTTGCCAGTTATTTTCTTGCAAGCTGATAATGGCTTCATAATCTTGACCTACTTGCAAGCTACTGGCTAAGCCACCTTTTTGCCAAGCTACGCCTTTTATGCCGGCTATCCGCAGTTGCAGAGTATTGCCATTTTTGCCAACTGCTCTGGCCATATCCAGTTTGCCGCTTAGGGCAAAAATAGGAGAGGGGTGGCCTTGTCCGTAAGGCTCGAGCCTAGCCAAAGCATCAAATAAATCCACATTAATTTTGTCCGCGTCAATCAGGGCATCTATTTCTATTTTTCTTATGGGTTTGTCAAACTGCTCTAGATATTCATAAATTGCTTTTCTAAAGCTTTCTATTTTATTATCTTCTATGGCAAAGCCAGCCGCTTGTGAATGCCCGCCATAGCGTTTTAGGCTAGTTTTAGCAAAATCTAAGCCATTAACTGCCGATATATCGGGGGTAGAGCGTACGGAGCCTTTGCCTTTGGCAATTATAAAAACAGGTTTGTAGTACTTTTCTAAGAGCTTACTGGCCACTATGCCCATTACTCCGGGGTGCCAGTTGTTATCATCTATTACTATGGCGGGGGCATTTGCATCCACTTTTTGCAAGGCCTCTATAAACATAGCATCTTGGATATTCCTGCGTTCGGCATTGCGAGCGTCCAAATAGACGGCCAGCTCTCTGGCTCGGCGCTCACTGGTGGTCATAAGCAGCTCTAAACCCAAATCGGCTTCGCCTAATCTACCTGCGGCATTTAGCCTTGGGGCTATTTTAAAAGCAACATCTGTTGCAGTGACTTTGCCAGTAATTTTGGATTGCTTGATTGCTGCACTAAGGCCCGGCCATTGTGAATTTTGCATATGCTCGAGCCCTTCTATAATTAAGGCTCTATTTTCACCCATTAGCGGGGCAACGTCGGCTATTATGCCAATAGTTGCAATATCGCTATAAACAACGGGTTCTTCTATGCCTAGCTCGTTATGCACTGCCCAAAGTAGATGGTAAGCAACTCCCGAGCCAGTTAGCTCTGGCTGGCCTTGCTGGTGGTCAGTAGCCATTTTAGGGTGCACAACTAAGCAATCAGGCAGGTTTTGCCCGGGTTGGTGGTGGTCAGAAATAATTACTTCTAGCCCGCCCTCTTGTAAGGCTTTTATTTCTTCTAAATTACTAATACCACAATCAACGGTTATAAATAAGTCGGCATTTTGAATGTGCTCTTTTACTCGCTTTGGGTGTATGCCGTAACCGTCGGTTAAGCGGTTGGGTATAAAGACTTCTACATTGGCCCCCAAGGCACGCAAGCCAAGGCACAAAACTGCACTGGCTGTAATGCCATCGGCATCATAATCGCCATGGATTAAAATTCTTTTTTTAGCTTTAGTTGCTTCTATTAATCGCAAGGCTGCTGGCTTTAGGTCATTAATTTGACTGAGCTCGAGCTTTGGGTTTAGCTCGGCCTTGGCATGCTCGGCAAAGCCACGTGACACAAGCATAGCTGCAAGCACAGGTGGGATTGATAATTCTTGGACTAAGTTCTTTATTTTAGAAATAGGAACAAAGTCTTTGAGTTGCCAGATGGTTTGGCTATTGATTTTTAGCTGTCACTATCTAAAATGTCAGTAGCTTTTTCGATGTTTACTTCATTACTTGTTTCGCTACTGTCATCTGGGATAAAGGCTTTTTCTTTTTTGGCTCCAAAGCTAGGGAATCTATTTTTTGTTTTAGAGACTTCTTGGGCTTTTGAGCCAGCAAAGCTAGGGAATTTTTCTTGTAGTTTGGAGATTTCTTTTTTTATTTTACGCAATTCACGCGATTTGCGCCACAAAGCCATTCGGCTTGGAATTAATTCTGTCAAAAAACCTAGCAAAAATGCCGCTGCTGCAACTATTGCTGGTGGCAATGAGATAAAGAATGGCAAGCTGATTGGCGTAGGGTTTTGAAAATGCAGCATTACTAAATAAGCAATTGCTAGTAAAAAAAATAAAAGCCTGAGTATTTGATTAAATTTCATAGTTTCCTCCCATTTATCGCGATTTTTGTTAAAAAGGCGATATACAATGTTATAAGTATACTACCTAGCAAAGCTTTTTTAGTACTCTTGCTAGGCTAGTAAATATGTTTGATATTATCATAATAGGAGCTGGCCCTATTGGTTTAGCGGCAGCTTTAAAAGCAAAACGTGCAAATCTTAATTATATTGTTTTTGACAAGGGTTGCATTGTTAGTGCAATTGCTAATTATCCAGTTAATATGACCTTTTTTACAACCTCGGAGAGATTGGAAATTGGCAATCATCCGTTTGTAACCGCTATTGACAAACCAACTCGCAAGGAGACATTAGATTATTATCGTAAAGTTGTAGATAATGAGGGTTTAAATATTGCCCTTTATAGCGAAGTTACAAGCATTACTAAAAATCATAAGAGATTTGAATTAGAAGTAGAAAATAAAAATTCTAAGAGAAAATATCAGGCAAAAATTGTTGTTTTGGCAACTGGCTATTTTGATAACCCCAATAAATTGGGAGTAGAGGGTGAAGATTTGCCTAATTTTAGCCACTATTATAGCGAGGCACATCCATATTATCAGCAAAAAGTGACTATAATTGGGGCTGGTAGCGGTGCTGCTGATGCTGCTTTAGAATTATTTAAAGCAGGCGCTAAGGTTACAATTATTCATAGAGGTAGCGACTTTAAGCCTAGCTTAAAATATTGGATACGCCCCAATTTAGAAAACAGAGTAAAAGAAGGCTCTATAATTGCTCATTTTAATACTGTGGTCAAAAGAATTGAGATTGATAAAATTATTGCCGTAAAAGATGGCCAAGAGATAGAAATAGCGACAGATCAGAGCTTTGCTCAAATAGGTTACTTTGCTTCTGCTAAGTTTTTGCAGCAACTAGGGGCTCAGATTGACCAAGCGGATATGTCGGCAAAGATGTCTGAATTTTATGAAACTACAGTAGACAACTTGTTTGCACTTGGGTCAGCAGGTTTTGGAACTAGGACAAGTGATGTATTTATTGAAAACGGCTTAGTTCAGGTAGAAAAAGCTATGCCAGAGATAATAAAAAGATTTACTTAGGTGGGGGATAATGGCTATAGGCTCGAGCCTTACCAAAGTCTAGCCTCAACTCAAGATTATTTATTAGTGCTACTCAAGGCCAATAAAGATATTCATAAACTAATAATAAGAGCAGAGGAACAAACTAAAGGCAAAGGAACACAAGGCCGGCAGTTTATAAGTAACAAGGGTGGTAGCTACCAAAGCATTGCTTTTTTTGATAAAAATAAAAACTTGCAAAAACCTTATGCTACATTGTATTTTGCAATTGCCTTAGCCAAAGAGTTAGTAAAAAAAGATATAAATGTCAAAATAAAATGGCCAAATGATATTTATTATCAAGATAAAAAACTAGCTGGTATTTTGGCTCAATATGCCAAAAAACATTTGATAGTTGGGATTGGTTTAAATGTAGACAACCCTATTCCTAAAAATGCAATTAGTATTAAGCTGGATTTAGCAGAAGTTAATGACTTGCTTATAAATGCCTGCTTAAATGCTTATGAATATTTCCAAGCAGATTTTGACTTAGTTAAAAACTTTGCTGCTTTTGACTATTTATTTAATAAAGAAATAGAATTTCACACTAAAACTAAGTTTCTGCGTGGTCTTGCCAAAGGCATAGATAATAATGCCTGCTTGATAATTGATAAAAAAGCTTATTGCCAAGGGCATATAACCAATATCTTTTAGTTTTTGGCTTTTGCTATAATGGCTTTTTAAGGAGTTAAAAACTATGAAAACCCTAGAAACTCTTTTTGATAAAAATAAAGCTTGGGCCGAGGCAATGAGCAAAAAAGACCCTGGCTTTTTTAAACTCTTAGCTCAGCAGCAAAAGCCAAAATATTTTTGGATTGGTTGCTCAGATAGCCGTGTGCCTGCTACCCAAATTATAGATTTATCACCCGGAGAGGTATTTGTGCACCGAAATATCGCTAATATTATTAGCTCTAACGATTTAAACGCATTAGCGGTGCTTGAGTTTGCAGTGGATATTTTGCAAGTAGAGCATATTATAGTCTGTGGTCACTATGGTTGTGGTGGCATAAAAGCAGCATTAGATGATAAAGAAAACAACTTAGTAGATAGCTGGCTAGCTCCTATAAAAGCTATAAGGCGTAGCCAGACCAAATACTTAAAAGAATTAGAGCAAGAAGAACAAGAAAATTATATTTGCGAACTCAATGTCATAGAGCAAGTACACAACGTCTATAATTCAGCAATTATGCAAGAAGCCCGTAAGCGAGGGGCAAATATAGCAATCCATGGCTGGATATACAATATTGAAGACGGTATTTTAAAGGATTTACAGATTTAGTTTTGAGCTGTGGGGCTCTCACGGTTTTGATCTTTTATGTCGCCTTCGCCATTTATTAAAATGACATCAGCCGCTTTGATATTGCTGGCAATATCTTATAGTAGCTCAGCATTTTTTAGTTTTTTTGCATAGCTTGCAAACTGGCTATAGTTGCGGGGTATTACATTGGGCAATTTTGTTATTAGGCGGCTTAATGTGACCGAAGCTAGCTTTTTAGTAATTTTATTGCCTTTGGCTCGAGCCTTTACAAAATTACTAAAGCTCTGACGTTTTGCCGTACTATGCCAATTAGCTTTGCTGAGCTGTTTTAAGGGCAAAGTTGCAAACAAATCTCCGCCCGCAGATTTAATAAGCCCTTTTAAGGCAGCGCTAGTAGCTTGGCTGCCCCAGTTGGGGTGCTTTGAAGTATCATTAATAAGATAGATTTTAAGCATTTTGATTTAGCTCGCCTTTTTTATCAATTATTAAATAATGCCAGTTAAAAATTAAATTACCAGAAACCTGCTTACCAGCAATTACTTTGGTACCGGTATGGGTAGTTAATTTACTGTTGTCAAAATCTTGCCAGTTGTCGTCGGCTACAAATTTGTAGCTTGCTTTAGGCTCGAGCTTAGTTACTAATTTAGCCAAAAAATCTTTGGTATAAAAATTATTATAATTAAACCTTGTTTGCTCTTGCTCTGCATAAGTTAAGCTATTTTCTAGGCTAGCCTCGAGCCCCATATCAGAATTGCGAATAGTTTTGACAATATAATTACGCTCTCCGATAAGAACCCTAAGAATGGCATATCTCTTAGAGATTCTTAATAATTCAGAAATGGCTTTTGCTGGTGGAGGTGGTAAATATGGTAATAAATTACTACAAGAGACAATATCAAAGCTCTCATTTTTAAAATCCAAATCATATATATCACCCAAGTGAAAATCAGTATTTGGGAAAGCATTTTGGGCATGGTTTAAATATTCTTCGGTGGCATCAATGCCAGTGTAGTTAATATTTTCATCAATATATTTGCGCAAGCTCAATAAATAATGCCCAGCCCCGCAGCCTATGTCTGCTATGCTCATGCCCTCTTCATAAATTTTGGCTAGTTCTTGGCAAAAAGATTTAGCAGATTGCATCTCCTCGAGTTCACCTTTGGCTCTTTTAAAAAGCATTTCGCCATATTCTTTATCCTTGCTCCAAACATACCAAGGCTTTTCTAGTGAATCTAAGTTATTGTCTAAATTATTCATGGGTTTTGTTTAGAGACCTTTTCTTGAAATATTCGTTGCTGTTTGCCCCACCATTGTTTGTAATAGACCATAACAGCAGCAATCTCTTCGTCACTAAAATCTTTGCCGACTGCTGGCATTTTTACGCCACCTGTTCTGATTAAAGTCTTTATTTGGCTATCAGCATGATGCCAAGAATGCTCGCTACCATTTAAAGCAGGGGCTTCTTTAATAGCTTGATGGCCTTGGCCAGTTAGACCATGGCAGCTAGCACAATTAGCCTTAAAAATAGTCTCACCCATTAGTAATTGCTCATCTGGCACGCCCTGAGCATTGCTGGTATTTGCTTTTGGCCAAAAAAACACAGCAGCAGCGGCAATTGCTGCAACCCCAACAAGGCTTAGCCACAAATATTTTTTTGATTGCTTTTGCTTAGATGTTTTGGCCATTTAAACTCTGGCCCTATTTGAATCTAATAAATCATTTTTTCTTTGTTCAAACTCAGTTTTATCAATTTCACCTCTGGCATAGCGTTGTCGTAATATATCCATAGCAGTTTCATTTTGTATTTTGTTTTGGGCAAATAGGTTTTTTGCTATCCAAAGCACTAAACTAATTGTAATAATTAAAATAGCAAGCATCCAAAGCCAACCAAAACCCATTCCCATTCTGTATCCATAACCAAACATAATCTTGGCCTCCTTATGGATATTCTAAAAAAGAACTGTTTTCTTAGAATAAAGCTATTGTTAAGCTATTGTAAAGATGGGAAGCTAGTAGGCGGTAGTCAGACGTTTATAGCAAAGTCAAGAAAAACCTTCTTTTTGCTTTTTTTAATTTGTATACAAGGATAAAGCTGTGGGCTGCAAAATTCTAAAATCTTGAGTTTAGAGTTCAAAAGACAAAAGTACTAGACAAAAAGGAGAGGAATTGTTACTGATAGTGTATGAAAAAAACAGAACAATTCCTCTCCTTTTTGTCTAGTACTTTTGTCTTTTGAACTCTAAACTCAAGATTTTAGAATTTTGCAGCCCACAGCTTTATCCTTGTATACAAATTAAAAAAAGCAAAAAGAAGG
>CAMZLP010000105.1 GCA_947311535.1 uncultured Deinococcota bacterium
AAATTGACCTTAAGACCCGTCCATACCGTTGTTCTTATCTAGACTAAAGCAGGAGTTTTTAAATCTTTCAAAATGGCTAATGTGGAACTCATACGAATTTTCCCTAAGTCTCTTTCTTTCATAAATTCTCAGTTTGTTTTGTGTGTTCATTATTTAGGCTTTCTAAATCTAAGGTTTTTCAGTTACCAGCAATTTGACATTGATAAAAAACTAATTGGAAGACCTTTCTGAAGTTTTATATAAGGATTAAAGATTAGCGGCTTAAGAAGTTTAAGAAAATATTATACACTCAGTACAAAAAAAAACGGGCAAATTGCCCGTTTTAAATAATTTACAAATTAACTTATCCGCTTAACTGGCCAATAATTGAGAACATTGGTAAGAACATACCAGCTACGATAAAGCCTACCACCCCACCTAAGAAAACAATTAGCATTGGTTCTAAAGCAGCTGTAAGACCATCTACTGCTTCATCTACTTCTCGTTCATAGAAGCTAGCAATTTTTTCTAACATGCTGTCAACCGCACCAGTCTCTTCACCAATTGCAACCATTGAGCTAACAAGGGGTGGAAAAACATCTGGGTGTTTCATTAGGGTAGTACTAATTTGTTCACCTTTTTGTACGGCCTCTTTAGTTTCTTCTAAAA
Organism: uncultured Deinococcota bacterium; assembly: GCA_947311535.1. Classification (GTDB taxonomy): domain Bacteria; phylum Deinococcota; class Deinococci; order Deinococcales; family Trueperaceae; genus CAMZLP01. The sequence goes on from CAMZLP010000105.1 coordinate 649, forward strand.
CATCTTCTACAATTACATTACCTGCTGTACCTTTGGTAATATCTAAAGATTCGATAATATTTACACCGCTTCGCAATAAAAGCCCAAAAGTATTAGAAAAACTAGCAATAGCAGATTTTTTGACTAAATTACCAATCACAGGAGCTCTTAGTAAAAGCCCATCTATTACATGCTTGCCTTTATCGGTTTTATAAAAAGCACCTAAGCCAAAGAAAGCCGCTGCTGCACCGCCAATAATTATATACCATTGGTATTTTAGGAAGTCACTGATTGCCATAAGCATACGAGTGATAAGTGGTAGCTCACCACCAAGCTGATTAAGAATACCAGCAAATTGTGGTACTACCCCTGTAAGCAAAAACCAAGTTACTGACAGGGCTATAAACATAACTACGGTTGGGTAGGTAAGTGCCGTTTTGATTTTACCCTTTAAGGCTTGTTGCTTCTCTAAAAATGCGGCAATTCTATCCAAAATACCATCCAAGTTACCAGAAACTTCGCCGGCTTTTACTAAGTAGATATAGAGTTTATTAAATGTTTTTGGATATTTCCCTAGAGATTCTGATAAAGGAATACCAGTTTCTATGTCTTCACGAACATTTTTTAGTATGTCTTTCATACCTTGTTTATCCGCTTGTTTTTGCAAAATTGCTAAGGATTGAACTACTGGCAAACCTGCACTAATAACAGTGGCAAACTGACGACTAAAAATTGTAACGTCTCTAGTATTTGGTTGACTGCCAACATCTAGCCATTTTGGCAACTTGATATCTTGATTCATTCCTTCTTTTGGGGCTTTAATCTCGGTTATAAAATAACCTTTTTCACGCAACACAGCTGCAACATCGCGTTGACTTTCTGCCTCCATAGTAGCGGCCAAGAGGCTACCGGATTTATCTCTTACTTTATATTCATAAACAGGCATTAATTTCTCCTAGATAGCATATTATTGCCAGTTTAGACCATTTAAATATTTTATGGTGACAAATTATTTACTTTTTGGGGTTCGGCATAAATTGTAAGAATTAACTCACTTTCGGAAATTGTGTTTATAATCTGTAATGAATGCACAATTGTGGCTTTATAAATATCTTTTAAATCTTGGGGAAGATTAAAGCCATATCCTTTAGAGATACTTGCTCCAGAATTATCAACTGCAACTACCGCAACAAAAGCCATAGCTACGCTTGGAATATCTGAAATAAGCTCACCTTGTTTTTCTGCCCCGGATATGCTCGAGCCTATCCAAGCATTAACCCTCTCTGGCTCCAGTTTCCTATAGCCCTTATACTTAGCTGGCACAATCACAGTTATCTCTTTTTCTAAAAGCAATTTTCTAACCGGCCTAAGCACATAGTCTGGATAAGACAAGACCGTGTCTCCTACTTTAATTTTGCCAATAGCAAATAGCTCATCAACTAATAATTTAGCAGCTTTACTTGCAGACTTAAAATTAGGATGATGGCCATTAGCTGGGATTGGGTAAACCAAAACCCGCTCTTTTAACATTTTATTCCAAATTTGGGTTCTTATTACTCCAGGGCTTGCCACAAATAACTTTAACATTGAACTGTTAGAATACGATATGCGAGAAACGCTTAAATTAAAAAAGGCTCGAGCCGAAGCAATCTTAAAAGAGCTAAAAACACTCTATCCAAACGCGGCCACCGAACTAAATTACAAAACCCCCTTTGAGCTACTAATCTCTACAATCTTATCTGCCCAAGCAACCGATGTAAGTGTAAACGCGGCCACCCCTGCCCTATTTGCTAAATATCCTAATGCCAAAGCCCTATCCAAAGCCAGCCCCGAAGAAATAATCCCCTATATTAAAACAATAGGCTTATTTAGGAACAAAGCAAAAAATATTGTCGCTTCTGCCCAGCAATTGGTAGAAACAACAGGTGGTAAACTCCCCAATGATTTTAATGCCCTATTAGCACTTCCGGGAGTAGGTAGAAAAACAGCCAACGTAGTCTTGTCCAATGCTTTTGGTCGGCCAGCAATCGCCGTAGATACCCATGTTGGTCGCCTAGCAAGGCGGCTAAAATTTAGCAAACATGATAACCCCGACAAAGTAGAAAAAGACTTGGAAAAACTATTTGATAAAAGCGAATGGGTGTTTTTGCACCATGCACTTATTTTACATGGACGCAGAGTTTGTAAATCTAGAAAACCAGATTGTGAGAATTGTAATTTAGTGCCTTATTGTCCTAGTAGCCTGGTTTAGTAGACAATTAGCCTTATTACCAATACAAACGCCTAATCATAATAGCCGAAGTCAAAAATAATCCAAGAAAAATAAGAATCAAGCCCAATAAATGCAAATTTGGCCTTTGCAAATATGTCAGTGTGTAAAAAGTGGATTTGAAAGCACCTAAAACCAATCCACAAATGGGCACTGTCAAAGTAAAAATATTGAGGGGCCAATGCGATTCTTTTTTAGTGGTGGTCATCTTAAGCATGTTATCTTGATATTGATTATTTTTAGTATATAACTTCATATCATAAATTAAGCTTGGGATATATAAAATAAACACAAATAGTACTATCCCATAATCAAATAATCGATTATTACCATAATTTATGAATAAAATATAAGCACTTAAACCAAGAACTAATAATCCAAGAAATGAGGAAACAAAAACACTATATTTCATATAGCACAGCCTTTCTTAAATCTATTGAGATAAGGAATGAATAGAGTATGTGTTCATTCCCTATCTCAACTATCGACCTTATCTAAAAACTACCATTTATACCCAATGTTATCCCCTACCAATCTTATATTATCACTACCCAGATTTATACAATTTATTTATCAAGTCAAATAGTGATATAGCAATGACAATCGCAAGTGTAATTGTAAGATGTACAACATTTTTCTCAAATGCTGACTTAATAAGTAAATCAATAATCATTACTATAGGAATTAAAAATACAGATATCAAGCCCCAAAGAATAATTTTGTTTTGGTTAGTTCTCTTCATATTTGGTCCTACTAGCGCTTAGCCTCAGATTACTAATATAGCTGTAATATACTCAAGCCAATGTGCACCGCCATCCAAGGAGCAGGTATCATGTCGTGCAAGCAATTCCAGCAGTATAACCACATGTAAAACCTCCAACAAACGCATCTGCCCAGGCGAATTCAAAATCTACTATTCACAATTTTTACCTAGCTGGGCTTTATGAAATCTACTATTTAGCTCTAAAACCTTGCGAATAAATCCAAATAAAAACTGCAACACAAAATAACTAAAAGAAAACCACGCATATATCTCTAAACGTCTATCCTTTAAAAATGCTGTTAGAAATGATATTCCTCTTATTTTTAGTTCTATCTCTGGCCAATAAATAATTAGCAAATAGCTGCCAAGATAGAGTAGCACCCCCCAAATAAAAGTTCTTATTAGCAAGGATTTAGTAGGTATTTTCTCTTCAAACTCAATATTTTCTTCCCCCTCAAGAATAGTATCCATAATTGAATAATTTAATTCTTCGACATCAAATTTGGCTTTAGAATTATCCCCATTTCGAATATATTTAATAGAAAGAAAGAAAATAATAAAATAAAGGATATTAAAAACAATCCCTTTAAATGTGGGATTCCATATATTGATTAGAAAGAAGAATACTGTTGCTATTGCGTAAATTACAGTATCAAAGTATTTTGCCCTCTTATATTTTTTAGTCAATCCAACTCCAACAACTAGTACAAAAACTATCCACAAAAACATTAATGTATAAGCTAATATTAAAAAATTCTTATCGTCAGTTAGTATTTCTTGAATCATATCTCTCCTGTAAAAATAATCTAATCTTTAATAGCTAAGTATGGATTTTTTTAATATATTTATCCGTATAACATTACACATTTATGTTATCTTTCGCAAAATTCTAGTTTTACTAAAAAATAAAAACATTAACATATCCAGCAAAATAGATATATGATGT
>CAMZLP010000106.1 GCA_947311535.1 uncultured Deinococcota bacterium
CAAAAGCAACGCTTATATTTTGCCCTAGCAATTGCTGGTGACCCAGATATAGTTTTTTTAGATGAGCCAACTAGGGCAATGGATGTACAATCTCGGCAAGTCTTTTGGGAAACCTTAAAAAACTTTGCCAAACTAGGTAAGTCCATTATTTTTAGTACTCATTATTTAGAAGAAGCTGATGAAAATGCTGACCGAATTATAGTAATTAATAAAGGCCAAATAATAGCCCAAGGTAGCCCAAATGATATTAAAGCAGTAGTTGCTGATAAAACCATACGTTTTAAAACAGATACAACAGCTAAAGAAGCGGCTAGTTTAGGTATAAAACTTCAAAAAGATGCAGATTACAGCATTATTTATACTCAAAACGCCGAACAAACAATTAAAGAATTATTTTCAAAAAATATTGAAATAAAAGATTTAACAATAACAACTACCGATTTAGAAGCAGCATTTATTAGCTTAACTAAGGAGCAAAAATGAAAAGATATTTAAGCCCAAGCAGCCAAAGGGGCCGTGGAATAGTAGGATTGGTATTAGAATTGGCTCGAGCCGAAACTATCAAAAACTTGCGTCTGCCTATGTTTGTAGTTAGTACTTTGGTATTTCCTGCTATGTTATTTATACTCTTTGGCTTACCTAATTCTTCTATAACTTTGCCTAGTGGAACTAAAGTTGGTAATTTATTAATTGCTTCGTTTAGTGCTTATGGCTTATTGGGGGTTAGTATCTTTAGCTTTGGCGTAGCAATTGCCGTAGAACGTGGTCAGGGCTGGTTAAAACTACTAAGAGCTACACCAATGCCAGCTTGGAGCTATTTCTTAGCCAAAATAATAGTAGTTATTATTTTTAATATACTAGTAGTATTAGTAATGTTTGCCGTAGGCTATTTTTTAGCAGCTGTTCGTATGCCAACTTGGCAGTGGTTAAAACTAGCAATGGTCTTAATATTAGGGGCCCTGCCTTTTAGTACTTTAGGCTTTGCCCTTGGCTATTGGGCCAGCCCAAACAGCGCATCACCGCTTGCTAACCTAATTTATTTACCACTCTCATTTGCTTCTGGTCTTTTTATACCTTTAAGCCAATTACCCAAAATTGTCCAAAATTTTGCACCTTATTTACCTACTTACCACTATGGTCAATTAGTCTGGCAAGTTGCTGGCAAAGCCGAAGATGTAGCTGTATTACTAGGTCCAGCTAGTGGCAATACTTGGACACATATAAGCTATTTAGCTGCAACTTTTATAATTTTTGCAATACTTGCCATAATAGGCTTTAAACGGGATGAAAATAAGAACTATAGTTAATAATAATACTCACGTTCTTTAATAAGACTAACTGACACTTCCCCTCTGATTAAACCTTTATACACACCTTCAATATGGATATCTTCAGCCGTAATTTTAATACTTGCAAAATCTGAATTATGCGCTCTTAGAAGGTATCCATCCGTTAATATATCCAAGTACTTTAGAGTTGCTTCAGAATCGCCAACTCTAATGGCACAAATTTCACCGGATCTATTTGGCAAACACTTTTCTAAAATTACAATGTCTCCATCTTGTATTAAATCAGCCATCGAATTGCCTTCTACCCTAAGGGCAAAATGTCTTTCATCAAAACCTCTAAGGGGTAAAAACTGCTCAGCCTCAGCATAAGCTTCTGATAATGAACCAGCTCGTATGCTACCCAAAACTGGCAAGCCAATACACTCCGAGGGTAATTCTAAATAAGGAGCTTTACCACGACCGCGGCTTTCTAAAATTAAATAGCCTTTTTTAGCAAGTGCATCTAAATGTTGTTTTAATGAGACGTAATGCATTCCCATATCTTGAGCCAATAAAGATAAAACTGGCAATTGACCGGTACGCCGTTTATGGTCTTTTAGTTTACTAAAAACCTTAGCTTGTGCAGTAGATAATTGTTTCATGAAATGCTCACCATAGACCTTAATTATTAAGGTATAATCTATTTACTGTCAAGTGGAATTTGACATTGCAGTTACAGTTAAATTGTACCTTGGGACTAGGAGTTAAGTATTGATTAATAATTATTTGCTACAAGCTATAGCTTTGATATAGACAAGGCATAGTAGTTTGTGCTACATTATAGATTAGTAAGGTTTGGGTTGGTTTTTTAAGCACTACGTTTTCCATTAAAAACAAGCTTCCGATAATAGATTAAGATTGAAATGAGGTATTTTAATGCTACACACTTTTGACAACATAATGACACCTGCCAACCGTATATTGGATATTGTACCAGCTACATTAGCATTACCAACAAGAACGCTCGAGCCTGGAGAGCTTCTATATGAAGCCGGCCGTGAAGCAGTTTCTTTGTATATAGTTAAACATGGGGTACTAAAAGCAATTGTTCCGACTTCTTTGGGTCGTGACCGTATTGCTGACTTATATGGTGAGGGGGATGTCTTAGGCTTAGCTTCTTTGGATGGTGGCAACCACGCTGAAACCGTGACTGCTGTTCATCATTCTGAACTAACACCTATTGACCCACAACAAGCCATGAATGATCGTAAATTACGAAATTATATCATGCGCAGTATGGCCAAACAATTACGTCGCAGCCGTGAAATGATAGACGAAGGCGAGCTACCTGTGGGTGCCCGTGTAACCAAAACTTTTTTACGCTTAACCAAGCGTTTTGGACATACACCCGATGTTCAAGGAGATATTAAAGAAGGAATCAAGCTACCACTTGCCCTTACTCATGAAGATTTAGCAGATCTAACTGGTAGCTCAAGAGTAACTATTACTCGTATCCTCGGCGAACTCCGCAATGAAGGTGCTCTAAGTGGAACACGTGGCGTTTATGTAACTAATTTAGCAGGTTTAGAACAAGCTACTGATAATTACGTAATGCAAGTTCTGTAAATTTAGTTTTTAATAAAAAAGCCAGCTAATTATAGCTGGCTTTTTTATATATCCAATCTTTTTTAGGCTTAGCAAATATACTAAAGCTGGGTTTCGATAAAACTTCGGATAGGCTCGAGCCAAGCCGAAGGTGTAAACCATGCTGCCACTAAAATAGCAACTGAAGCAAGAAACATTACAATAGCTACATTAATAGCATATTTTCTAGAACCAAGCGAAAACGCTAAGAAGGTTTTAAATGCACTATTACCAACTAATGATAGCGCCAGACCTTTGGCAGCAATATCTGACTTTAAGCCCTCACCAACTTGCTTAGCTAAAGTTAGGGTAATAGCATCTTCTTGGGTTAAACCAGCAATGGCACTTGCCAAAAAGACTCCCTTACTACCAAAAAATATCTCAGCGGCTTTAGTAATAAACAAAATACCTGCAAAAACTAAAGCAAAAATCAAGGCTGTTTTAAGTTCAAAAGGGTTACTAATTTGCGCACCCTCTACCTTTTCTTGATAGCTTAGTCTATAAATTACAAAGCCTCCTAAAGCAGTCACTGCAAAATAAGTCAAATAGGGTATTAGAATATCCGGTATCAGTTGAGGCTCTAAAACTCCAATAATAATAAGTAACCGTATTATAGAAACAGCAGTAGCTGCCATAGCTCCAGCTGCAAACATTCTACTAATACTATTATTAGATTTACTACGCTCACTAAAGGATAGCGTTACTGCCGTAGAAGAAGCAATCCCACCTATAAAACCACTTAAGCCTATGCCCTTTTCCATACTAATTACTTTTGATAACAAATAACCTACAAA
>CAMZLP010000107.1 GCA_947311535.1 uncultured Deinococcota bacterium
ATAGTAATTAGTGGCCAGGGTATTCGTGAGGGCTTATTTTATAGCTATTTATTTCCCAAAAGTGGGCATTTGGTCAAAGATTTACGCAGTTTTAGTATTAATAATTTGGCTAAGCGTTATTATGATTTCCCAAAACATAATAACGCTTAGCCAAATTATTAATACTAAAACTGCGTAAATCTTTGACCAAATGCCCACTTTTGGGAAATAAATAGCTATAAAATAAGCCCTCACGAATACCCTGGCCACTAATTACTATTTCTTTAGCTTGATAATAACGCAAAACTTCTCTGATTACTATTGCTCCTGCTGCTATAATATCGGCCCTGTCTGTATTTAATCCGGCTATTTTTTTGCGTTCTGCTAAGGTTTTTACTATTAAGTCTTCAGTTATTTCTTCCAAATCTTTTAGTTTAAAGTGATAATTATGGATAAGCTCGAGCCTGTCCCCATTAGCCTTTTTAGCAATATTAGCCAAATTGCGAACCGTACCACCCATGCCTATTATTGTTAAACCTTCTGGTACATTTTCAAAAAATTCAGCAATAGATTTTTGAGTGGTTTTAATAAGTTCTTTAGCTTCTTTACTTTTAACAATTTCAGATTCAAAAAATAATTCAGTACTGCGCACTGCCCCTAACGGCCAAGATTGCCCAACTTTAAATTTACGGTTTTTCATATAGCTAAGCTGCAAGCTCCCCCCACCCAAATCCAGTACAATGGCATCTTTATAATCTAAACTATTGGCTACCGCAAGTGTTCCATAGTAAGCTTCTTTTTCGCCAGTTAATATTTCTAATTCTAAACCGACATTTTTTTCTACCGCTGCCAAAAAACTAGCCCCATTTACAGCTTCACGGACTGCACTGGTAGCTGTTGCATGAATTTTGCTAATTCCAACCGCATCACAATAGGTTTTAAAAGCTTTTAGGGTATCAATACCACGCTTACTTGCCTCTGCCCGAATTATTTTAGATTCACCCATATCTTGTGATAATCTAACTAACTCACGCAGTTCATCTTCTAGCTTAAAACAAGTATTAGGCAGATAACTAAGTGCTACTAGCCTTGCTGTATTAGAACCTAAATCAATTATAGCTATTTTCTCATTCAAAGTATGCCCTCGTTCACTATTATAGTATGCCACACATCATAGTATTTAAAAGAAATTTTACAGCCATACTCCAAAATTTTAACGGCTCTTTGACGCCTACTTGCTAATCTAGATGTTATCAGCAAATTATCTATGTTGATAACAAAAGGAGAAGAAAATGAGAAATTTAAACATTGGTCAATTAATAATAATTAGCATTTTAAGTTTATTAGGAATAATTTCTTGCGAAAGTAAATCCACCCTTCCACCAAAAGCTCCAGATACCAATTTCACCGAGACCTATGCTCCAAATAAAACAGGAGAAATAAAAACCATCCAATTTAATGGCAAAACAATAACTTATGAAGTAATTGATGGTATGGCAATTTATCAGGGAGATATGATACTTGGTAAAGCCTCTGAATTAGAAAAAATTTTAGGCCAAGAATCATTAATTGAAACTCAAGCTGTAGTTTGTGATGGAAAGACTTATTATTTTCTATTCTCTAGTTGTAATACATGGTCCAATGGCATTGTTAGGTATACCTTTGCTAATGACTGGCCTAATAATACAGAAATGCGTCGTAGAATTCGGGCAGCCATTGCCCACTGGGAGCAAAAAACCAACTTACGATTTATAGAATCAGATAGCGGTGAGAGAATACTATTTGGGAATTCTGATGGCTGCTCTTCATGGGTTGGCAGAGTGAATGCTGCAACTGATGCTGACCAAGATATTGAAGTTGGAATGAAATGCAGTGTTGGTAGCATTATTCATGAAATTGGCCATGCTATAGGAATATTTCATGAGCAATCTCGTCAGGACAGAAACAGTTTTGTACAAATAAATACTGGAAACATTAAATCTGGCAAAGCCCATAATTTTGACAGGCATATTGATGATGCAAAAGACATAGGTAGCTATGACAGTAATTCAATTATGCACTATAGTTGCTGGGCCTTTAGTACAGGCACGCGTAGAACTGCAGCTACTCGTACAATAGTGCCTTTGGATGGTACAAATTGCAATAGCATTGGCCAAAGAAATGGTCTTAGTGAAGGTGATATTTTATCTGCCTACTCGCTATACTTACCGAAGTTCTCAATTAAAGATATTTCCAATGGTGCTGAGTTTACTCGTAATATAACAACCAAATATATAAGCCTTGACTTTGATATTGAAGCAGTAGCCAATAAATATATTATTTGGACGGGTGATTGGAAATCAGGCACGCTTTATAGTGGTAAATTTATTAATTTAAATCCGAGTACTATACCTCTAGGAAACCATACAATTACTGCAAAAATAATTATTAACGGTACAAGGGTATTAAGTAAAAGTGTTGACTTCAGTATAGTTAATATTAAACCCACAGTAAAAATAACTGAGCCTAGTAGTTCAAATCAATCATTTTGTAGTGCGTCCAAAATAAACTTTAGAGCATCTGCATCTGATGTTGATGATCCAAATAATAATCTTAAACTAACTTGGAGAATTGGAAACGGTTCTAACTTTGCTACAGGCACATCTGCTTCAAAATCATTTAGTCCTGGAAACTATACTGTAAATGTACAAGTTAAAGATGCCCAAGGTGCTACAGCCAAAGACTCAGTAAGGATTAAAGTTTCTCATTGCACTAGTACTGCACCAAATGTAAATATTATCAGCCCTGCCGACCAAGGTGGAGACCCTGATGTATATTTAGATCCTAGTGATGTGCAAGGCAACAAATATACTATTACCTTAAAAGGTGCTGCTACAGATAAAGAAGATGGTAAGCTTTCTGGCGCTGCCTTAGTTTGGACAACAGATCGTGCTGACCTTCAACCAGGAGGGCCTAGCACGGGTAATCAAGTACTTGGTACTGGAGAAATAATTACCGTAGATTTACAATTTCCGGTAACTTGCAACGCTTATATAGAACATAAAATCACCCTAACCGCAACCGATAGTAATGGAACAAAGAGTTCTACTTTTAGAATAATACGCTTTCAATATATTTGCTAAATATTAAAAGCTAGCAACTAAAATCAATTATATTTAGGTAGCCACAGAAGTTAATTTCTGTGGCTACCTAAGCTCTATAAATACTCAAACTAGCAAAAAGCAAAAAAATTACATAAAATAAAATATGAATCTAAGCCAAATAATCAGCTTCCATGCTCGCTACAGGCCAAATAAGCTAGCAGTTGTTTTTAAAGAAACTCGCCTTAGCTACAAAGAATTTAATGATATTTGCAATCGTTTAGCTAATGCCTTAAGGGCAGCGGGCATTAAAAAGTCTGACAAAGTTGCCAGCTTTTTAGCAAACTCTTTGGAGCTTTTAACATTATATTGGGCAACAGCTAAAATTGGGGCAGTTGCAGTGCCCTTTAGCCCGCTAGTGCGTGGTCAAGGCTTGGTTAATTTAATAACTGATTCTGAGGCAATAATTATTATTACTGATTTGGCAGGCAGCCAGCACATAGATAAAATAAAAAAAGACTTGTCAGCAAATATGATCTATTGGCTAACTGGTAGCAAAGCAAAAAACAATTACCAGAGCTACGACAAGCAAACAACTAATGCCAAAACAGACGAACCCCCCATGATTGAAATAGCGGACAGTGACCCTTGCAACATAATATACAGTAGTGGCACAACCGGCCTGCCCAAAGGCATTGTACTGAGCCATGCTACTAGGGCTAACTATTGCACTATGTGTGCAAATTATTTTCGGGTGCATGTTGACAGTGTAGTTTTACAAACTGGTTCTATTGTTTTTAATGGGGCATTTTTGACCCTAATGCCAGCCTTTTATTTGGGGGCTAGTTATATTTTGGAGCCGAGCTTTAAGCCTAAAACACTTGTAGAATTAGTTAAGCAAGAAAAAGTAAGCCACATGATGCTGGTACCATCGCAGATTATCTCCATGCTCGAGCAAAAGCAATTTAAATTACCTGAACTAAACTCGGTAGAAATGATACTCACAGTAGGCGCCCCCCTACATCAAATCTACAAAGATGAATTAGACAAACGTGTGCCCAATGTTTTTTATGAATTATACGGCCTAACCGAAGGGTTTTTTACAGTCCTAGATAATACTGATTTTAAACGCAAGCCCAATTCGGTAGGTAACCCAGTACAGTTTTCACAAATGCGTATTGTCGATGATTCTGGAGAAGATGTAGAACAAGGCCAAGTAGGCGAGATAATCGGCAAAAGCCCCTTTTTAATGACCCACTATTACAACGACCCCAAACGAACAAGCGAAGCAATAAAAGACGGCTGGCTCTACTCTGGTGACTTGGGCTATACTGACGAAGAGGGTTTTTTGTATTTAGCCGATCGCAAAAAAGACATGATTATCTCTGGTGGAATAAATGTTTACCCCAGCGATATAGAGGCCATAGTAAGCCAGCACCCTAGTGTAGTAGAGGTGGCAGTGTTTGGAGTTGCTCATCCAGAATGGGGCGAGACGCCTGTGGCTGCGGTTATTTTAAGAAAGCCTGATATTACAGAATCTGAGCTAAAAGAATGGGTCAATGAAAAACTAGAAGCACGTTATCAAAAGTTATCCAAAGTAATATTTATGGCTAATTTTCCACGCTCGAGCGCAGGCAAAACTCTAAAGCGAGAACTAAGAAAAAACTTTGGGGCTTAGCTAGTTTTAATCAAAAGAGTTAGCAAAGCAATAGCTAAAACTTGCCAGATGTAGATGCTAAAATACAAGTATGTCTTTAATCGGGTAATAGCCAAAAACAGTTCCCAGCCGTACAAAAGCTAGAACAATATTTAAGCCTTATCTTGATCAGTGCAAATAAATTTTCTGAAACAAAAGCTATTTTAGAATTACAAACTCAAAGATTACCCGATATTTATTTAGTTTCTGCCATTGCCTTAAGAAACAAATCAAGACTAGTAAGCCGCAATTCAAAAATACATTTCACGCATTAGCTTGATTTTATTGGAGGGCTGGGTTGCTTAAATCCAAACATAATTTCAATTGTTAAAAATTATAGATATGACTAGCAGATAGCAAGAACTAGTCTATAAGCATTTCTTAGATATAAAAAATAGTGCTTTTCTTAGTTTTTAAGCTAACTGTTAGTTTCTTGACGCACAAAATAGCTGTACAACATCAGAAATCTAACGTGATTTATGGTAAATTTAATATGCTAGTGGGCACTGCGAAATAAAGGTTGTTTCTTACTACCAGAGACGGGCTAAGCCCTGCGCTACTAGATTCTCGGGTAAATAAAAGATTTTTTGAAGGTGATTTATGGCTGAATTACATGGACCAAGTTTGGGTACACATCTAAAAGCAATTATCTCAGAATTAAAAAATAAAGATAGTATTTACGGCTATCCAAAATCTAAGTTTTTCTTGGGTTTTGAAGGCTATGATTTTTCTGTAGATTTTCATGACAAAAAAGCATTCACACAACTAGGCCCATCATCTGGACCCCATACTCAAATGGCTCAAAACATCATCCTAAGTTTTTTAGGTGGTGGACGAATTATGGAGCTCAAAACTGTTCAGATATTAGATGAATTGGAGATTCCTCGTCCGTGTATTGATGCTCGCAATATTTGCTATAACGTTGAATGGTCACAAGAATTAAAACTTCAAGAATCTTACACCGAATACGTAAATGCTTGGATACTTTTAAAAATAATTGAAGACATGGAAATATTGGGCCCACCCAAGGGTGACCCTTTTTACAACATGGTTTTTGACCTCTCTGTAGGCTATGACCTAGAGGGTATCAAAAAACCAAATGTAAAGATTTGGCTCGAGCAGATGCAAGATGCCTCTGTAGCTATAAAAGAGGCTTTGGCTAGTTTACCCGACGAGTTTGCAGACTACCGAGATTTTGAAATAGACCCTCATATTTCCAACTCAATTACCTTGTCAACTTTCCACGGCTGCCCACCTACCGAAATTGAAGAAATTGTAAAACATTTAATCAAAGAACACGGCTTTCACGTAATTACCAAATTAAACCCAACCCTCTTAGGCTATGATTTTGTAGACAAAATTATTCACGAAGATTTAGGCTATGAACAAGTCATTTTAGATCCACCTTCTTTTGATGCTGATTTGCAATTTGATGTTGGTATTGCAATGTTAAAACGTTTAAAAGCTTTTGCTAAAGAGCACGGGCGTTTGTTTGGTGCAAAATTCACTAATACCTTAGTGGTTAAAAATAATCAGGGCATATTTGAAGAGGGCGACGGGCTCATGTATATGTCGGGTGCACCACTGCACGTTTTGGCTATGCACTCGATGCATGCCGTCCGTAGCAAAATGGGTGATGATTTCCCTATTTCATTTTCGGCTGGTATTGCTAACCACAATATTGTTGATTCTGTCAAATGTAATATGACCCCAATTACAATTTGTACTGACCTTTTAAAAACTGGTGGCTATACTCGCATGTTTGGTTATATGAAAAATATTAAAAAGGCTATGGATAAAAATGATGCCAAAAGTATTGCCGAACTAATTGTTGCAAGCGAGGGCAATGGCAAAGATCTAAATGCGGCAGCAGCCGCTTTTACTACAGAATATATAAAAACTTTGGCAACTAATCCGCGCTATCACTATGATAAAAACAAAAAATCACCACCAAAGATTGATAGTCATTTGACATTATTTGATTGCATAACTTGTAATAAGTGTTTGCATGTTTGCCCAAATGCTGCCAATATCTCTATCCCTATTGGTGAGCTTAGTTTTCCAACTAATAATTTTGAATTTCAAAATGGTGGCGTTGTAGCTGTCGATGATGGTACATTTATTTTAGAAAAGACTGCCCAAATTGCTAACTTGGCCGATTTTTGTAATGAATGTGGTGACTGTGATACCTATTGCCCAGAGCATGGTGGACCATTTATCGCCAAACCAAGATTTTTTAATTCAGAGTTTAGCTATTTAGAATCACCAGATCATGATGGCTTTTACTTTCCGACGGCAAATGCACTCAAAGGTCGAATTGGGGCTGAGGAGTATGTGCTCGAGCATAACCCCTTAAACTCACAATACCGCTGGATATCAAAGGATGCAGAAATAGTGTTAGATAAAAACAACAAGCCAATCACAGAACTAACTAAAGCAAGCGGTAAAATAGATATGACAAACTACTACATCATGAAAGTTTTGTTAGATGGGTTATTAGAAAATAGCGAAGATTACGCCCCTATAATTTTAAGAGGCTAGGGCAAGAAAGGAATTATAAATATTATGAAATTTAATCTTAACGGAGTAGTTAAACACTATGATGGTGACCCTGAGCTCTCGCTCTTAGACTTTTTACGTGATAGCGAGGGCATTATCTCGGTTAAAGATGGCTGTAGCCCTCAGGCTGCTTGTGGTGCCTGCTCGGTAGAAGTAGACGGTAAAGCTAGGCTCTCTTGCGTCTGGAAAATGAAACGGGTTGAAGGTTCAGAAGTTACTACTATTGAAGGTATGGATCAAAAATTACAAGATACCTTTGCCCATGCATTTGTAGAAAAAAGCGGTGTCCAGTGCGGTTTTTGCATTCCAGGTATTGTCGTACAATCTAAAGTTTTATTAGACAAAAACCCCGACCCAAGCCGAGCAGAAGTAGAAAAAGCTCTAACCCCTAACCTTTGCCGTTGCACTGGCTACAAAAAAGTTGTTGACTCAGTTATCTATGCTGGCGAAGCAATCCGTGAAGGGCGTGAAATACCTAAACCAACTGGTGATGGAAAAGTTGGAAGCAGATTACCAAAATACAATGCCGAAAAATTGGTTTTAGGACAACATGAATATGTTGCAGATATAAAAATTGCCGGCATGCTTCATGGTGCTTTAAAGTACAGCGATCACCCCAGAGCAAAAATTATTTCCATCGATCTTTCTAAGGCAGAAACCATGCCTGGAGTAGTTAGAATATTTACAGTTAAAGATATTCCTGGCATAGTTACTACTGGCCTTATTGCTCAAGACTGGCCGCTCATGCTTGGTCTCGGTGAAACTACTCGCTATGTTGGTGATGTATTAGCTGGTGTAGTTGCTCAAAGCAATAAGCAAGCCCGTGAAGCAGTAGCTGCTATTGAAATAGAGTATGAAGTATTAAAACCAATAACAGATGTAAAAGAAGCACTTAAGGCTGATAGCCCTCAAATTCATGAATCTGGCAATAAATTATCAGATACAACAATTATACGTGGAGATATTGAAAAAGCTCTTGCAGAATCTGCTTATATAAGTACAGGCTATTATGAAACTCAATTTATTGAACATGGCTTTATGGAGCCCGAGAGCTGTATCGCTCAGCCAAATGGTGATGGCATTGAGATATTTTCTCAAGGTCAGGGAGTTTATGAAGAGCAAAATCTAATTTCAAAAATATTGGGCTTAGATTTAGAAAAAGTTAGAATTCATCAAGTCTCTAATGGTGGCGGTTTTGGTGGCAAAGAAGACTTAACAGTCCAAGGTCATGCAGCCTTATTTGCCTATATACTCAAAAAGCCGGTCAAAGTCACTCTTAGCCGTGATGAGTCAATCCGTATGCACCCCAAAAGACACCCTTTATATATGAATTATCAGGTCGGCTGTGATGCTAATGGCAAACTTACTGTAGTTATTGCAAATATTTTAGGTGATACCGGGGCATATGCATCTGTTGGTATGAAAGTACTAGAGCGTGCCGCTGGCCATGCCACTGGTGCTTATAATGTGCCTAATGCAAAAATATTAGCCAAAGGTATTTATACCAATAATATTCCTTGCGGTGCTATGCGTGGCTTTGGGGTAAACCAAACTGCTTTTGCAATAGAAAGTTGCATTGATGATCTTTGTGAGCAAGGTGGTTTTGACCGCTGGCAATTTAGATATGATAATGCTCTTAGCGAGGGTGATATCACAGCAACTGGGCAAATTATTACCGATGGAGTTGGCCTAAGAGAAACATTATTAGCTATAAAAGAACCATTTAAAGCTGCCAAATATGCTGGTATTGCCTGTGGGCTTAAAAATACTGGTATTGGTAATGGTATGCCTGACGAGGGCAAAGTAAAAATAGAAATACTAAAGAATAAAGTAATTCTTAGCCATGGTTGGACCGAAATGGGTCAGGGTGTGCACACTATGGCTCAGCAATTTTTATGTACAGAAACAGGCATTGACCCCAGAATTATTGAGGTTCGAGTAGATACTGACGATAAAGCATTTGCAGGTATGACAACAGCATCTAGAGCAACTTCAATTATTGGCAATACCATAATTAATGTTGCTAAAGATTTAAAAAATGATTTAAAAACAAAATCACTAGATGAGCTAGTAGGAAAGATTTATGAGGGTATTTGGTCATGTGATTGGACTACTAAACCTGGCAAAGAAGTAGACAAAATCATAACTCATTATTCTTATAGCTATGCAACCCAATTAGTAGTATTAGATGATGATGGCAAAATAGATACAATTTATGCGGCCCATGATGCAGGCAAAATAATTAACCCTAGCTTATTTGAAGGGCAAATAGAAGGCGCTGTTCACATGGGTTTGGGTTATGCAATTAGTGAAGAGTTAGTAATTATTGACGGCGTACCAAAATCCACTCGCTTACGTAATATGGGTATTTTGCGTGCCCATGAAACACCAAAAATAGAAGTCATTGGTATAGAAGTCGCTGACCCTCATGGCCCACATGGTGCAAAAGGGGTTGGTGAAATTGGTTTAGTACCTACGGCTGGTGCCGTGGCTAATGCTTTGTATCAATACGAAGGTAAAAGACGCTATAAACTACCAATGAAAGAAAAAGTTCAAAAGAGAGCCTAATATAAAATGAAGCTAAGTGAACATAGAGAAAAAGGAGTATACCTAACTCCAAAGGAGTTGGCTTTAGCCCAAGTTGTTTAATTTATATTTGGAAATTAATTTGACTAAGATATAAATAAAATGATTGTAGGTTTAAATGACAAAGAAACTAAGAATATTTGCTCTAGGTGGAAACCAAGTATCCCCTACTGGTAGGGTAGATCCTGAAACAAATAAACAAATACTGCCAGATATTGCCGAGCAATGGCAGCGTGCAGCTGCTACGGTAAAGCTTTTAGCAAAAATTGTTAAAGCTGCGCCAGAGCATGATTATATTCTAACTCATGGCAATGGTCCACAAGTTGGCAATATTTTATTACGTTCTGAATATGCAGCTGATATATTGCACCCACTACCATTAGACGTTTGTAATGCTGACTCTCAGGGTGCTTTGGGTTATATGTTGGCACAGCTAACTAATGCATTGCATACTGAAGGCTTAGACAAAATTGCAGCTGAAACTGTAATGCAAGTAGTAGTAGATGCTAACGATGACTCTTTTAATGACCCTAGTAAGTTTATTGGCCAAGCTTATACCAAGGCTAAAGCGGTTGAGCTCGAGCAAAAGCAAAATATGACCCTAAAGTTTTATAAAAATGATGACAACGGTAATGAAATATGGCGTAGAGTAGTACCATCACCTGCACCAATCGATATTGTCGAAATTGATATTGTAGAAGCTGTATTAAAATCTGGCAATATCCCAATAGCCGTTGGCGGTGGTGGCATACCAGTTATAAGAATAAAACCAAGCTTTGAAAAAGGGCAAGAAATTTACCGCGGTAATTACGGTATAGAATACCTACGCAAAGCCCAAGATGGCCAAAAAGAACTGGCTATCTATTCGGGTATAGAAGCTGTAATTGACAAGGACTTATCAAGCAGTATGCTGGGTGCTATGTTATTGGCCAGAGCCAAAGAACGTGGTGAAAAGCTCGAGGCCGAGCTAACTATATTTACAGATGTTGATGGAGCAAAGCTTAATTTTCAGAAAGAGAATCAAGTTGACCTCAGACATTTAACATTAGATGAATTGATTGAGCTCGAGCAAACAGGAGCATTCCCAGCTGGTAGTATGGGGCCCAAAATTGCCGCAGCCAGAAAGTTTATAGAAGCTGGTGGTAGCAAAGCTTATATAACAAAAGTAGATTTATTTGCCCAAACCCTATTGGGTAAAGCAGGTACAACAATTAGCAGATAGCTTAGCTATCATATAAAAACTAGACCATAGTTTGGTTTTTAATTAGAATTAGGAGTAAGGCATTGGATATATCAAAAAAAATCTTGGAACTTTCAGAAAAATACCGAGATTATACCGCAGAAAATTTATCAAAATTGGTAAAAATCTATTCACTTAGCATGCAAGAGCGTGACGTTGCCGAAGAGCTAATGAGACAGATGAATGAAGCAGGTTTTGATGAAGTTTGGGCAGACCCATTGGGTAACGTTATCGGTAGAATTGGTAACGGTAAAAAAATATTAGCAATTGATGGCCATATTGACACAGTTGACCTTGGCAACCGTGAAGATTGGGATTTGGAACCACTAAGTGGTCTTATAAAAGATGGCTATGTTCATGGCAGGGGCACAGTTGACCAAAAAGGTGGCGTGGCCGCTTTTGTAACTGCTGGTCGTATTGTAAAAGAACTTGGTTTAGGCGATGACATCACCTTGTACTGCACTGGCACAATCATGGAAGAAGACTGTGACGGACTCTGCTGGAAATACATGGTTGAAGAAAACAAGATCAAACCCGATTATGTAATTATCACTGAACCAACTAACACAAATATCTACCGTGGTCACCGTGGCCGTATGGAAATACATGCCCATTTTTATGGTCTGTCTTCACATGGTTCAGCCCCCGAACGCGGTAAAAATGCCATCTATATGGCCTCACGAGCTGCTTTAGAAATTGAAAAACTAAATGAAGATGGCCTAAAAGATGACGAGTTTTTGGGCAAAGGCAGCATAACCTTGTCTGAATTTGTCTCAAATAGCCCTTCTTTGTGTGCTGTTTCTGATTACGCTCGCATTCATTGTGATAGGCGTTTGACTATTGGTGAAACTAAAGAATCTTCTGTAAAAGAAATCGAAGAGATTGTCAAAGATATGAAAGCTACCGTAGAGGTCTTGCATTATGATGTTGAGAGCTACACTGGGCTTAATTATGGCATGGAAAAGTACTATCCAACTTGGGCAATTCCAGAATCTGATGAAATTGTTCAAACTGGTGCTAAAGTTTATGAAGCACTCTTTGATAGCAAGCCGAAAATTGACAAATGGACATTTTCAACTAATGGTGTAACTATTAATGGCTATTACGATATACCTACCATCGGCTTTGGCCCTGGTAACGAAGTAATGGCCCATGCACCTAACGAAAAAACACCTATTGACCACCTAGTAATGGCAGCCGCATTTTATGCGCTTTACGCAGACTCAATTTAAAGAGAATAGCTACTTGTAAAAGCTATAAGCAAGCATTTTACACACTATCTCAAAGCAAACTCAATCTAAAGGAGAAACACCCATGAGTATTAATTTTAGAAACAAGCACTTTATTACCACCGATGACTGGAGCAAGCAAGAACTAGACATTGTTTTTGAGCTCTCAGCCGACCTTAAACGCAGATTTGCACTTAACGAGCCGCATCGTTTATTGCAAGATAAAACTTTGTTTATGATGTTTTTTGAACAAAGCACTCGTACTCGTAATTCTATGGAAGCTGGTATGACCCAGCTTGGTGGCCACGCTCACGATTTAACTCCTGACAAAATGCAGTTATCTCATGGTGAGAGTGCCAAAGATACTTCTATTATCTTGTCACGCATGGGTCATGGCATTGCTACCAGACAAGCATTTTATGGCTCGAGCAACAAATATCTAAACGAATTAGCCAAACATGCCACCGTGCCTGTCATGTCATTACAAGATGATGTCTATCACCCTATGCAGGGCTTAGCTGACAAAATGGTAATCAATGAATATTTTGGTAACAATACCAAAGGCTTAAAGGTCACTATTGCTTGGGCTTATGCCAAATCTCATGCTAAACCTTTAAGCGTGCCACAAACACAAGCATTATTATTCCCACGTTATGGCATGGATGTGACTATAGCCCATCCTAAAGAATTCCCACTTAGTGCCAATATTATTGCAAAAGCCAAGAAAAACGCCGAAGCCGGCGGAGGCAGCCTAAGATTCACTAACGATATGGACGAAGCTGTTGAAGGCGCTCATATTGTTATCCCTAAAAACTGGGGCGGCTATGCTGCTTATAGTGAAGAAGACTTTTTGGCCAATGAAGAAGCAGCCTTTAAAGAAATGGGGGAAAATCTAGAGAAATACCAAGACTGGATTTATGATAGAAGACGTGTGAACTTAGGTCATAAAGACGTAAAAATGATGCATGCTCTACCAGCTGATCGTAACCGTGAAGTCACTGATGAAGTCATTGATGATGAGTCTGTATCTATTGTTTATGATGAAGCTGAAAATCGCTTGCACACTGCTAAGGCCATTATGGCTTTAACAATGGGTGGAAGATAAGGCGGTTTTAGGGCAATAATTTATTGTTTGGGTTTTGCTCTTATTAGAAACTAAGGAAAGAAAACTACCAGCTACTGGCTTCTTTCCTTTTACTTCTACATAGGTCCGAAACATCAAATGCTAATCACTACCCTAGTACTCTTATGTTTGATTATGCTTTTAACCCTAATTTAAATAAAAATCCCGATTGGTCAGAATTTGAATTTTTGAATAACTCGGATATGCTCGAGTTTCATAAAACTTTAGATGGCTATAAACCAACCCCTTTGCGTAGCTTGCCTAAGCTTGCCAGCAAATTGGGTCTAAAAGAAATTTTAGTAAAAGACGAATCAAAACGTTTTGGAATTAAGGCTTTTAAGGCCTTAGGTGCTAGCTATGCAATTTATCGCTATTTAAAAAATATTTACGAAAATAAATTTGCTGATGAATTTACAGCAGCTAGCTTTAAAGATCCAGAAGCATTAAAGAAACTTGCTGCAATTACTTTTACTGCCGCTACTGACGGTAACCATGGCAGAGCTGTTGCTTGGACTGCTAATCGTTTAAAACAAAAAGCAGTTATTTATATGCCAGCTAATACTGCCCCAAGCCGTATTGAAAATATTGAAGGTGAAAATGCCACGGTTGTCTTGGTTGAAGGTAGTTTTGATGACTGCGTTGCTCAATGTGCCAAAGATGCTGAGGCTAACGGCTGGGTAGAAATTGCTGATACTGCTTATCCGGGGTATATGGAGATACCTAAGTACATTATGCTGGGCTACAGTAGTATTTTGTATGAGCTCGAGCCTAAGCCCAATAAACCCAATAAACCCGATATAGACTTTGTCTTTGCTCCAGCCGGAGTAGGTGGTATAGCAGCAGCTATTACTAGCTACTACATCAAGCACTATCAAGAGAATAGCCCTAAAATCATCTGCGTAGAACCAAGAGATTCTGATTGTTATTTAGCCTCCATAAAAGCAAATACTGGCAAAGCAATCTCATCAGGCGGTGCTATGGAAACCATGATGGTCGGTTTGGCTTGTGATATACCATCACTAGTAGCTTGGCCAATCATCAAAGATGGTATAGATTTCTTTATGAATTGCGATGATAAATATGCTGTCAAAGCCATGCATGCCTATCATGCCGAGGGCATAACCTCTGGTGAATCTGGCTCGGCTGGCTTAGCTGCACTATTAGCACTCTTTGATAAAGATGCTAAAGCAGTCCGCCAAAAACTTGGCATGAATGAAGACTCGCGCATACTGCTAATCAATACCGAAGGCGATACCGACCCTATTAACTATAAAAAGATTATAGAAAGCTAAAGGAGATGAAATGGCAATTTATCTAAAAAATGCGACTTATATAGACCCAAATAGTTTTGAAATCAAAAATACACATATCAAAGTTAATCAAGGCATTGACGCTTCTATTGAGTTTGTATCTGAACTTGATAATACTGCCAAAGTAATTGATTGTCAAAATAAGCTGGTTACAAAATCTTTTGCAATTGGCCATCATCATGTGTATTCAGCACTTGCTCGGGGCATGGGTGCTCCTAAAAAAAGCCCAGAAAATTTTTATGAAGTTCTAAAATACATCTGGTGGACACTGGATAAAAGCTTAGATTTAGAAATGATAGAAGCCTCCGCTTTAGTAACAGCAATTTATGCCGCTAAGGCTGGCTCAACTTTTGTTATTGACCATCATGCCTCACCCTTTGCAGTACTTGGTTCTTTAGAGACTTTGGCCAAAGCTTTTGATAAAGTTGGCGTCTCACATTTGCTCTGCTATGAAATTTCAGATAGAGATGGTGAAAGCTCACGCAGGCAAGGTTTAGAAGAAACTGAGAACTATTTAGCATCGGGTAGACAAGCTTTGGTGGGTTTACATGCCAGCTTTACAGTTGGCGATAAAACTCTCAAAGAAGCCGTAGCGCTAGCTAAAAAATATAATTCGGGCATTCATGTACACGTCGCCGAAGATAGATATGATCAAGACCACTCTTTGGTTAATTACAGTCAAAGAGTAATAGAACGTTTTAATGATGCGGGTGTACTCGATTTTGATAAAAGCATAATTGCTCACATCTTATATTTAAGTCAAAAAGAAAAAGAAATTCTTAAAAATGCTCCGGCTTGGGTTGTTGGCAACATGGAGAGTAACTTAAACAACAGCGTAGGTATTTTTAGAGCTGATGGCTTAGGAGATAGAATAATGCTAGGCACAGACGGCATGCATTCAGATATGCTTCGCAGTAGCCAAATGGCATTCTTTGCCGGCCAAATGGCTGAACAAGTAGGTTTTGACACCATCTATAATCGTTTGCGCAATAGCCACCGCTATTTAAAAGAAAATAATTTTAAAGGCGATGGTGATAACAATCTAGTTATTTTAGATTATGATAGCCCTACCGAAATAACAACTGATAACTTTTTAGGTCATTTAATCTTCGGCTTAGACTCTCGCCATGTAGAAACTGTAATTTCTGATGGCAAAATAATTGTAGAAAATAGAAAAGCCACAAATGTAAACGAAGAAGAGATATACGCTTTTGCCAAAGATGCAGGTAAAAGACTGTGGAAAAAAATGCAGGAAAGGTAAACTATGATAGAAATCATTGATAGAATTGTAGATCAAACTGTTTTAGACAAAACAATTGAGCACTTTAAAGAAAAAGGGATTATTTTGCCAACTTTTGAGCAAATGAAAAACCCTGATTTAATACCTCAAAAAATAAAAGATGAGTTGAAAAATATTGGTCTTTGGGATTTACACCCCCTAAACCTATTTAGAATCACTTGGAAAAATGAACCCACTGAAACTGGTGGCGGCTTTGGAAACGTAAACTATTTAGAAATACCCAAAGAAATAACTGGTGTAGATGCCCGTATTTTTGCCATTGTCGGTAAATACTTCCCAACTGGTGCTCACAAAGTGGGTGCAGCTTATGGTTGCTTAGCTCCAAGATTAATCACAGGTCAATTTGACCCCACTTACCACAAAGCAGTTTGGCCCTCTACTGGTAATTATTGCCGTGGTGGTGCTTTTGATTCTTACTTAATGGGTGTAACAGCAGTTGCAATTTTGCCAGAAGAAATGAGCCGTGAGCGCTTTAGTTGGCTCGAGGATATCGGGGCAGAAGTTATAGCAACCCCAGGTAGTGAATCAAATGTTAAAGAGATATATGATGAGTGCTGGAACATAAAACGTAGCCGCCCAGACCACATTATATTTAATCAATTTGATGAGTTTGGCAACTCAGCTTGGCACTACAATGTAACAGGTGCTGCCATAGAAGAAGCCTTTGAGCAAATCAAGGGTAAAAGCAGTCGCTTTGCTGCCTATGTTTCAGCAACTGGCTCAGCAGGCACTATTGCCGCTGGCGACTATCTAAAAACCAAATATACCGATAGCAAAATTACTGCCTCAGAGGCATTGCAATGCCCTACCCTATTGATGAATGGTTTTGGTGCTCACCGCATTGAAGGTATCGGTGATAAACACGTTCCTTGGGTTCATAACTCAAAAAATACCGACGTAGTAACAGCCATTGATGATGAAGACTGCATACGTGTACTTCGCTTATTTAATGAGCCAACAGGCCATGCTTATTTAAAAGAAGCTGGTGTAGAAGCAGAAATAATAGAAGATTTGCACTTATTAGGTATTTCTAGCATTGCTAACATCCTATCAGCAATAAAAACCGCTAAGTATTATGAGATGGACTCTGACGATGTAATATTTACAGTTGCCACTGATTCGGCAGATATGTATTTGTCACGCTTGCAAGAACTAACTGATGAGCGCGGCCAATATAAAGAAACTCAAGCAGCCGCTGATTTAGATAGAGTCCATGGTACATCAATTGATTATTTGCAAGAATTGACTTATGCTGATCGCAAAAAAGTACATAACCTTAAGTACTTTACTTGGATAGAGCAACAAGAAAAAGATATAGAAGACTTAAACCAACTCTGGTATGACAAAACCATTTGGCAAAAGCTCTTTAATCAGCCAGAAAAATGGGATGAAATGATTAATGATTTTAATGAAAAAACTGGTTTGTTAAAAGATTTGTAAATCAAAACTAGTACATATTAAAAAATGCTTGGTAATTAATTACCAAGCATTTTTAATAGCTCTATTCAATTAGTTCTAGACTAAATCAAGAGATTGCATTTATTAAACCACAAATATAACTGTAACTGGGGCCATTTTTATAGCAAAATGATTGCCGTTAGCATCAGTTCCTTCAACCGTAATCATGGCATAAGCTCCAGACCTACCAATTCCATCAGAGGCATTCCAAAGCTTATTTATAATATCCATATCAATTGCAAAAAACGTATTTGTGACAACAGCAGGTCCTGTACCTGCAACTGCACCATTAGTATTAATTCCACAAACTAATACTGGTGGTTCACCTTCTTTTGGCTCTGGGCATAGCCAACCTGCTGGAACATGTACTGCAACATTGCCCCGCATACTTGACCCTGTATCAGTTTCAATTTGCGTACCATCAGCATAAAAATAGTCAATAGTATAAGACTCTATATCAGCTGCTATTGAACCAGCTCTGGCAAATGTATAAAACTTGACCTCAGTAAGCGCAAAACCAACTGCTCCGTTATTATCAAAACTTGTTGAAACCGTTATCTGAGATTTGTTGAAATCCGGCTCGGTTTTAGTTGATTCGATTAAAGTCAAACTAATATCAGCTTGTGGAAGTAATTGAAGCTGATTTCCACAGCTAGCTAAAAGTAAACTTAATAAAACAATTAAAATTGAAAACTTTATTTTCATGTAAGCTCCTCTTGTCTTAAAATAAAGACGCTTATTCACTTACTTAATATAGTACGAAATTCGTTTTAAGCCAGCTAAAAAATCCACAGTTTCAACATGAATATTATCAGGCACGGTAATAATAGTTGGTGAAAAGTTCAAAATACCCTTAATTCCTGCCTGAATTAGGGCATCTGCGGCTTCTTGAGCTGATTTTTGAGGAACTGTGAGAAATCCTATATCCACCATACGTTCTTTAATAATCTTACTTAAGTCTCTTATATCTTCTACTTTTAGACCCGAGAATTCTTTATTTACTAGTTCTGGATTAATATCAACAGCTGCACTAAGATGATAATTATAATGAACAAAACGTGGATAATCAGCAAGAGCTTGTCCTAAACGACCCATGCCTATAATAACCACATTCCACTGTCTTGTTAAACCAAGTATCCTACGTAATTCTCTTAGTAGGGTTGGAACAGTATAACCAGCCCCACGAGTGCCAAAAGTGCCAAAGTAAGCCAAATCTTTTCTTATTTGAAAGGCTGACCCTTGTGCTAGGGTAGCTAATTTCTCTGAAGATATTTCACGAATATCATTATTAGCTAATTCTTCTAATATCCGTAAATATATTACCAATCGACTAATGGTAGCGCTTGGTATTTCAGATGTATTTGATTTAGCTAAATAGTTATTTGCCATATATTAAATTAACGTACAAAGCTGTCTAAATTATTCGCTTTTAAAATTGCTTGAGCTGTTTTTAAACCATTAACGTCAAAAGGACCAATTATAACTTTAATAAAATTGTTATCCTCTAGATTTTGAGGAGAAAAACCTAGCTTAGCTAATTTATCTTTAAGTGGTTGAGCCGTAGCATTAGTA
This sequence comes from uncultured Deinococcota bacterium, assembly GCA_947311535.1. Classification (GTDB taxonomy): domain Bacteria; phylum Deinococcota; class Deinococci; order Deinococcales; family Trueperaceae; genus CAMZLP01. The sequence continues at coordinate 19,133 of CAMZLP010000107.1, forward strand.
CGGTATGCACCAACTTGCAAATAATTACCAGAAACTGCAACTGGAGGAGCTGTTAAAGCATTATAAGAACTTGTAGAGGTAGTTGCAGAAGTAGAAGTACTAACTGCAGGAGCTGTGTTAACTGTACTGGAGCTAGAACTAAGGGCTGCATTAGGGTTAAATTTAATCACATTAGCAGCAGGCTCGAGCCCAGACGATTTTATATCTTGCGCCACTTTGTTAGCTTGGCTTTGGGTGTCATAGGGACCTACTAAAACTAAAGTTAAACTACCTTGCTTAGCAGAGAACGCTGGATAACCTCTGGCTTTAAAAGTTTCAACTCTCTTATTAGCATTGGCAGCATTACCAAAAGCACCTACTGAAACACGGTATGGAGCATTATTGCCAGAGGCCGTTGCTACTGTTCTAGAAGTATTTGTATTTACTACTGTATTTGATACTGCTGCAGTATTTGTAGTATTGCTTGTTTCATTATTTCCACTTACAACCACAACAGGCAATGCGCTTGGGTTTAATGGAGTTACATCCATTAAAGCATTAGCAGCCGCGGCTGCACTGTTAGCGGCATTAGTTGCAGCACCAGTAGCCGTAGCTATAGGAGCTTGTGGAATAGTAGTTGTTATATTTGTATCAATGGTGTTTGTATCAGTGGTAACAGGAACAGCTATAGAGCCAGTATTTATAGACGTTGCAGTAGAAGTTACTGGCAATGTAGTAGAACTGCCAGAGCTTGGTAATATATCAGCTACAGTATTTCTTTTTCCACCCGGAAACAAACTTCCTCCACTGAGAAGGGTAGCGATAATTGCACCAATTACAACCACTAAGGCTAAACCAATAAGTAAATCAGGAAAATTGCGTCGTATCCAATCCATAATTTGCATTCTATCAAAAACTAATGTCATATTGTATGTTAAAACAGAACAAAAGAACTATTTTCTAGCCTAATTAAGCCTAATTTTAGCTTAACTGTAAGATTTTAAACACTTAATAATATCTAAATATCCTAAAAAACTACAAATAGCCAACAAAATTTGCTTCAATATTCAAGTCATTTCAAAAAAAGCTATAAACATAGCTAAATCGCTTTAATTTATAATAAGGATTAAGATAGAGTTTTTCTAAAATTTGAGTTGGGAAAGTATTTAAACAAACTTCAATTACTGCTTCATAGGCTATTTCATAGGCTATTGCTGCATAGACGAAACTAAATCCCCTGGTTCTGAGGTCTGGTTTCAAACTTTTATGCTTAATTTAATAAAAAAACTATGCTATCATTATTCCAACTTAGCTATATTAAATAGAAAACCCTCAGCTACTAATTTAATAGCTGAGGGTTTTTTTAGCTCTTTTAGTGGCTTGCTTATTTATTAAAAATATTGAGCAAGAGTATTTTGAGCAGGAGTAAAGCCTAATTCACTTGCTTTGGTTAAAGCTTCTTTAGCTTCGTCTGGGCTATTTTGAGCCATCAGAGATAAACCTAAGTTATAAAATGACTCGGCATCATTAGGGTTATCTTCGGTGAGTAGTTGATACATGAATGTAGCATTACGATAATCTTCAGCCTTATAGTAAGCTGAGCCTAAATTGACTTTTGCTTCAATGTTTTTTGGATCTATTGAAACTGCTGTTTCAAAAAACCTAATAGCTGTATTAAACTTTTCCAGATTGTAAGCAGCTAAACCAGCCCAAATATGTGCTATTGCATCTTCAGATTTACTACTGATAACTTCTTCAAATTTTTCTAGAGCAGTTTCATATTGCCCTTGCATAAAATCAGATTTTGCTAAAAAGAATTTAGCGCCAGCAAGTTCTTCTTGCTCCAAAGCAGTTAATTCATCAGAATTTAGAAGATTAACAATTAGCTGAGAAATCTGAGCAGCTTCGTTAGTCATACCAACTGCATCATAGGTACTTGCCAGAGCAAGATTAACAACTGGGCTCTCAGGATTAAGAGCCTGAGCTTGTTGCAGCGAACCTAAGGCAGATTCTGGCTGACCTAAAGCTAAGTAGCTAATTCCATATTGATAATGAGCCTCCCAAGAGCTTGGATCCGCAGCAGCTGCTCTACCAAAAGAGGCAATTGCTTCGGTATTTTGCTCTAGAGAAGTTTGTAATAAGCCAAGTTTTAATGATAAAAAGCTCTCCGCCTTACTATCCGCAGCGCCTTGAGCCTTACGTAAAGAACGCTCCAAAGCATCTAAAGCATATTTGGTTTGTTCATTTTGAATATAAATATCAGAGATTAAAGCACTAACCCGATAGTCACTAGTTTGGGTCTCTAAATCTATTAAATCAGCTAGCCCTTCTAAACCATTTCCACCAAGATATAAAGCTTCACTCTTACGGTAAGCGAGTTCAGTATCTCTTGGTCTTAATTCAAGTGCATTATTATAAGCCTCAGCTGCATCAGAATATCTTTCAATTCTTTTAAGCATGCCAGCATAGCCTAGATAAGCATTTATTTTTTGTCCATCACTTGCTTCTGGATCTGCTTCGTCAATTGCTTTTGCAAAAGACTCAGCGGCTTCATCAAATCTACGTAATTTAGATAGGGTTATTGCCCTATTAAAATGTCCATCAAAAAATTCTGGATACAAACGAGCTACTTCACTAAAAGCAAATAAAGCTGAAGGGTAATCACCACGTTCATATTCTGCTAAACCCAAACCAAAATGAGCTTCACTTGATTTGTAGTTAAGAGCAATAGCTTCTTGAAAGCTTTCTCTGGCTGCATCAAATTGACCACCCGAAAGATAAACTTTGCCTTTATTAATCCAATCGCTTACTACCGCAGAAACATTAGTTGATAGTTCTTGACTTGTTGAAAGTGGGACTCCTTGTTGGGCCAGACTCGAGCCTAATCCCATAAATCCTATAGAAATAATTAATAATCTTTTTATGTATTTTTTTGCCATTAATGTTCCTCCAGAACAGTTTTTCTATGACACAAAACATGCCTTTGCCATAGTTTAGGCTGCCAGAAGGTTTTACATTGTGAAATCATCCACCTAAAACAATTTTTAAATTATCTTACAAATGTTTGCTAGCTCTGAGTCAAAGCTAATTGACCACAAGCAGCACCAGCATCTTGACCACGGCTAAAGCGTACTGAGACTTCCATTCGATTTTGCTCGAGTACCTTCTTAAATTTACGTATGGCGTGCTTATCACTAGATTTAAAACTAGACTTACCCCAAGAATTAAAAGGAATTAAATTAACATGCACTGTTTTTAATTTACTTAGTACCATCGCCAAAGCCTCTGCCTGCCATTCGGCATCATTAATACCTGCTAACATCACATATTCAATAGTCATTCGTCTATTTATTAATCTTTGCCAATCATACAAAGACTCAATTATCTCAGAGACAGGGTGGGCATTAGCTGTCGGAATAATTTCTTTACGGGTTAAATCATCAGGAGCATGCAAACTAATTGCCAAAACTAAAGGTAGTCCTTCTTTTGCTAATTTCTTAATCTGTTTAGGTAAGCCAACCGTAGACAAGGTTATTCTTCTTGCAGACATATCAAGCGCATCAGGGTTAATCATTAATCTTATTGCCGAAACTGCATTATCATAATTTAACAAGGCCTCACCCATACCCATAAGCACAACATTGCGGATTTCTTTTGGCTGAATTTTTTCAGCAAAGGCTATCGCCATAATTTGACCAACTATTTCGGCTTGGCTTAAGTTGCGCCCAAAACCGAGTGCCCCTGTTGCACAAAAAGCACAGCCAGCCGGGCAGCCCACCATAGATGACAAGCAAACTGTTTTACGACTCTTATATGGCATATATACTGCCTCAGTTTGTAAACCATCTTCAAGAGTAAAAAGATACCTCACTGAATCGTCAGCGGAAGGAAAAGATTCTATTTTCTTAAAAGGATTGATAATATAATTTTCACTGAGCTCTTGGCGCCAATCAGCTCCTAAATTAGTCATAGCATTAAAATCTTGAGCAGCTTTTTCATAAAGCCAATTTGCAAGTTGCTTTCGTCTAAATTTTGGAGCGTTTTTAGCTAATGGTAAATCATCGATAGTAAAATCGTATAAAGATTTTTTTTGTTCATTTTTTTTACTGTTTACGGCAAAATCATTCACAACAAATAGTCTAACATCAATAAAAAGCAATCATGTTAAACAGTTAAAAGCTGCGTTTTACTAATTTAGATTAAGAAGATTTTAATTCTAGCCAAGAAAATAAATAAGTCCGATAGCTTACAGCAATACGTTTAATAAAAATGCTAATCTAATCTATTAGTATTTGACTTATTCTGAATATGGAGTAAGCTCTCAAGGAGAATATTTTGAAACGCACCTTCAACCCGTGGCTATTAATAATGCTTATCATTTTGGGTATCATTGTCGCTAATCAATTTAATAATTTAAGCCCAAATAAAAATATCCCCTATTCTACTTTTAAAGATTTAGTTGAAAGAGGCGAAGTTGCTTCTATTAATTATGAACGTGATAGCGGACGTATCCAGGGTGAGTTAAAAACCGAAACGCAAATCAATACCAATGACGGTGTAGAAGCCATTAAAAGCTTTACTACTACCGTTGTTTTAACTGATTCTTTATTTCAATTGCTTGACGAAAAAATAGAAAGTATTAGCTATAAAAACCCTTCTAATTGGCCAGCAATCCTTTTGAACATTTTACCAATTTTTATTCTTATTGGTCTTTTTTGGTTTATATTTATGCGTGCCCAAGGTGGCACTAGCCAAGTTATGCAATTTGGGCAATCCAAAGCTCGTACCTATGGCAAAGAAAATAAAATCAATACTAGTTTTGAAGATGTAGCTGGGCACAAAGAAGCCAAGCAAGAACTATTAGAAGTTGTTGACTTTCTTAAAAATCCTCAAAAGTACCATCAAATTGGAGCTACTATTCCTAAGGGAGTATTACTTGTAGGCCCTCCTGGAACTGGTAAGACACTATTGGCTCGAGCCGTAGCTGGTGAAGCTAATGTACCTTTTTTGACCGTAAGTGCTTCTGAATTTATGGAAATGTTTGTAGGCGTTGGTGCTAGTAGGGTGCGTAATCTCTTCGAAGAAGCACGCAAATCTTCACCTTCTATTATCTTTATTGATGAAATTGATTCTATTGGTCGCAGACGCGGTGCTGGTATTGGCGGTGGCCACGATGAGCGCGAGCAAACCCTAAACCAAATCTTGAGCGAGATGGACGGCTTTGAACAAGATACTTCAGTAATTATTATTGCCGCAACTAATAGACCAGATATTTTGGATCCTGCTCTTTTACGCCCAGGTCGATTTGATAGACAAGTTACAATTGGTTTACCAACATCGTCTGAACGAAAAGAAATTTTGGCTGTGCATACCCGTAAAAAGCCACTAGCCAATGATGTCGATTTAGAACGTTTGGCAGAAAGCACACCTATGTTTTCGGGTGCAGATTTAGAGAACCTAAGCAACGAAGCAGCTTTAGTTGCCGCCAGAACTGGCAAACAAATTATCTCTTGGGCAGATTTTAATGAAGCTTTGGATAGAATTATTTTAGGCCTAAGACGTAGTAGCTTAATACCTTCTGAACACGAGTATTCAGTAACTGCTTTTCATGAAGCAGGTCATGCAGTTGCCTTTTTGACTCAGCCAAATTTAGGTCAATTACGCAAAGTAACTATTATGCCTCGTGGTAATGCTGGGGGCTTTGTAGCACCTTTAAACAAAGAAACAATGTATTCACCGATTGAACGCTTTAAAGAGCAGCTAGTCTTTGCCTTTGGTGGCCGTGTTGCCGAGAAAAAGCTAACAGGTACTATCTCTTCAGGTGCTTCTAGTGATTTACGACAAGCAACAAATATTGCCAAGCAAATGGTTTTTGACCTTGGCATGGGTAAAGAAGAGTATATTGCTTGGGGTAGTGACAGTGGACCTGTATTCTTAGGCGGGCAAATCAGCCAGCGTAAAGATTTTAGCGAAAAAACTGCTAATGACTTAGAAGCCCAAGTTTCTAATATATTAAAAGAAGCTTATGACAAAACCACACAGATAATAAATGAGCACTGGGTTGCCGTAGAAGGTATTGCTAACGCTTTAGTAGAGTTAGAAACTGTTGACGGGAAAATAATTAAAGAAGCTTATGAAAGATACAAAAGTGAAAATCTCTCTGCCGAAGAATTTAGAGACTTTTTAATAAAAGAAGCCAAAAGACTTGAAGCTCAAAATAACCCTAGCCCTGCAATAAGCAGTACAGCTAACAATAATAGTAAAAATAATGGAGTAACAAGTTCAACCCGACCTGCCACAGAGGCTAGTTAAACTAAAGCTAGTTTGGCTAGCTTTAAATATTTAGTCAAAATTAGATATGTCTCTTATAGATGGAAAATATGAAATAGTTTCTCAAGAAATAATTAGTTCTCGAGAAACTGTTTTTAAAGCTCTAGCACCTGACGGTAATGACTTAAATATCATTTGGTATGAGTTTAACAGCTTAGCAGACGAGCAACAATTTGAGCAATTTAGAAAATTAATAAGAGTATTACGCAAAGAAAATCTTGCTGCTGTTTACGATATTGTATCCAGACCAGGAGCCAACTATATAGTCTGGTTAGCTTCAAATAACCTAGCCAAAGCTAATACTAATCAAAAAATCACCGACATACTTTCAAGCTTTGGCTATAGCAGCAATATGGCTGATATACGCAGTAAAAAAAATAAACGTAAAATATATTATTTAAGCTTTAATCCTGAAGAATTAGTAGTTCCTAGTTTAACAGGCGTAAAACCAAGTACTCCTAAAAAAAGTTTCAATAAAAAGCCCATCTATGTTTATGGTAGCTCTTTATTGTTATTTCTTACAGCTTTTTTTATTATTTTAAATGCTTTACAACAGGGTTCAAATAACCGAACTATTGTATTAGATAATTTGCTAGGTCAAAATGTAAATCAAGCCAGCAAATTATTAAACAAGCAGAATTTAAAGGTTATTCTAACCCCAATTTCATCAAATAAACTAGCTGGGCAAGTTATCAGTATGGAGCCAAAATCGGGTAGCGAAATACGCCCCTTTTATAGAACTGTGCATTTAAGCTATGCTGCACCTGCTGAGCAATTGGGTTTGGTTAAAGTTATCAATTTGCAAGGTTTAATGTTTAATGCTAATACTAGCAAATTATTAGAAGAAAATTCTTTAAGTCTTGGTAAAATTTATTATATTCAATCTAATAAGAAAGCCAATACAATCTTAGCTCAATCAAATATTATAGGAAATCAGGTAAGTATAGGAACAACTATAGACATTTTGGTAAGTACTGGTAGCAGCCCCAAATTAACTTTTGTACCTAATTTGCTGGGTATGTCATTAGAAGATGCAATATTTTTTGCTGGACTATCTGGGCTAACCATAAATAAAGTTTATGAACGCTCAAGCCTAAGCAAAGGTATAATCATAGGCCAGTCAATAGCGGCTTTTGAGCCTATAGCGTTGGACTCGAGCCTAACATTATATATCTCTGAAGGAATAGATGGCGAAATAACAAATACGACTAATATTACTCCGGCCTTAGTTGGCTTAAGCCTAAACGAGGCAAAACGCATTGCTCCAAATTACCAATTTAAAATTACCGAAATCAATACTTCTAGCTTAGCAAACGGTATTGTTTCTCAAAACCCAGCTATAGCCAGTAGCAACAGTAGTAATATTATAAACTTAGTAGTAAACAGCTATATTCCACCTATTGCCATACCCATACCTAATATCACTACCCAATTACGAAAAGCTGACCCGCGCAGCCTAGAGTTTGCATGGGCAACAGAAAATAATATTTCTTTAAGCGATTACGAGGTTCTGGCAATCTTAGCAGATGGCAGAACAATTTCTGTGCAAAGAGGTAAGGTCAAAGGTGGAGAGATAGTCTCTGGAGCTTGGCTAACTAATAATTTAGGGCCAGTTAGGTTTAAACTCTATCTAAATGGCTTTCAATATTCTATAGAGATAATTAGAAACTAGCTTATGCTTATAGCAAAATCAAGAAAGAATGTTTTTTAGGTTGCTCATCAACCTCCAATGAAGGTAAAGTATAAAGAAAAAGCCGTAGACTGCGAATCTCTAAATAATCAATATTAAAATCACTTGAGGGATAGTTTTCACAGGAAGATGAGTTAATAAAACTTGCTATTAAACCCTCAAGCCTCATAGCTCCTATAAACTTAAATAGGTGTTTCATGGAAACAGTGCTAAAACTTACTTCGCCAAACTACCATCTAAACCTAAAAGCTCAGCATTTGCTTGCATAGCTTCTAAAACAAAAGCTATATGCTCCCACAATTCTACGCCAAGCTCCTCGGCACCACGGACTACATCTTCCCTATTTACACCTCGAGCAAAGGCTTTTGCCTTAAATTTTTTCTTTAGGCTTTTTATAGTCTGATTAGCAATATCTTTGTCTTCTCTTACTAAAACTGATGCAGTAATAAGACCAGTTATTTCATCACATGCATACAAAACCTTAGCTAAATCACTAGTCCTAGCTACATTAGCATAATCTGCATGAGCCAATATTGCCTCTAAAATATCCTCTGGGTAGCCAAGCTCACGCAAATGAGCAACGCCTGTAAAAGGGTGACCTGTTTTAGCTTCTACATCAAAGTCTGGGTATTTTTCATAGTCAAAATCATGTAATAAGGCAGCTACTGCCCAATACTCTTCATCTTGATTCATTTTTTTAGCATAAGCGGCAACTGCAGTTTCGACAGCAAGCATATGTTTTTGTAGGCTAATAGACTCAGTCCATTCAGTCATTAATTTATAAGCAGCATCACGAGATATTTTCATAAACAACAGTTTAACAAATATTCTTAGCATTCAATGACTCTATGCTGTTCTAAAATTTGGTATAAAGAATTGTGTTAAGAATTTTATTTGTTCTCATTAGTTTTTCAAGCCTAGCCCTTGCTCAAGATTTGAGCATAGCTGCCAATATTTCAAGCGAAACAAATTTTGAGGCTGAAATTGTTATTGACAATATAAATCTTGAATCCGCAAAACTTGGTCTTCGTTTAGCAGCTAATAGTTCTGAAAATATAGAATTTGGCTTAAGGGCTCGTCAAACATTTAGCTGGGGGCCAGTTGGTAATATTATTTTAAATGCCTCGGCTGACCTAAGCAATACTGGTCTTTATGACCTGTCTGCCAGTGCCCAAGGCGTGGTTGCTGATATCTCGGCAAAAATAGCAATAAGTTATTTTAATGACCAAGAGGGTAGCTTTAGTATAGAAAATGCCTTTAATATGACAACTAGACCCATGTTTCCAAAAATTGCTACTGCTAATTTAGATTTAAGTGCTAAATATAAAATTGAAAGAGATATTATTTTAAGCGCTGATTATAATCTTTATTTATTAAATAATTTAATATCAAACCGTTTAAAATCAG
>CAMZLP010000108.1 GCA_947311535.1 uncultured Deinococcota bacterium
AAGATATTCAAGTTGCTGATGTTGAACAAGAAGAAGTTGCTAAGCAGTTAATGACTCAGCTCCCTGAGCCAAAACCAAGTATTAAGCAGGAACATATAGATTCGCTTGATCTTGAGCATCTTGTTTTAGCTAACGGCATTCAGCTTTATATTAAAAAGACTGATTTTGTAGCAGACCAAATTTTGCTATCTGGGGTGAGCTATGGGGGTAGCTCCGTTTATGAAAATGATGACTATTATGAGGCGAGTATTATTTCTAGCATTATCCAAGAAAGTGGTGTTGCTGATTTTGACCTAAATGAGCTCGAGAAGATATTAGCTGCTAAGAATCTAAATATTGGGGTATCAATTAGCAATTTAAGTGAAGGGATTTCAGGTTCTTCTTCTAAAGAAGATATAGAAGATTTATTTCAGTTAGTTTATTTGTATGCTACTAAGCCAAGAAAAGACTTTGCATCTTTTGAAAGAATTCAAGATTTATTTATAAGCAGCCTAGAAAACCGTAATAATTTACCCAATACTGTTTATCAAAAAGCTATTACCGAGAGCTTATATGGCCAAGATATTCGTTATAGAACTATCACCGTAGATGAGGTTAAAGAATTAGATTATGCTCGAGCCTTTGCAATTTATAAAGAGCGTTTTGCTGACATGGATGATTTTGTCTTTACTATTGTTGGAGATGTTGATATTGAACAAATAATTAGCTTAGCTGAGCAATATTTAGCAAATTTACCTACTCAAGCAGGGCAAGAAACATGGCAAAAACGTGTACCAGATTTACCAGCTGGAATTATAGAAAAGACAGTTTATAAAGGCTTAGAAGAGCAAGCTCAAGTATTAATTCGTTTTGATGGACCATTTTTTAAGCCAGACCGTAAAGAAAGAATGAAGCTAGCAATTTTAAAAAACATCTTAGCTATTAAAGTACGCCAAGATATTCGTGAAGAGCGTTCGGGTGCATATTCTCCAAGAGTTTTTTCCTCGGTTAGTAAGCGGCCCTCTCGCCGCTATAGCTTGGGTGTGCAATTCACTGCTGATCCTAAGCGAGTTGATGAATTGTCATTGGCAGTATTAGATATACTAAAAGATGTTCGTAATACTGGAGTCAGTGATGAAGAATTACAAAAGGCAAAAGAACAACTCAAAAGCAATTTTCAGGAGCAATTAGAAAGCAATGGCTATTGGGCATATTTGCTCGAGTATTATTACGCACTCAATCAAGATGAAGATCCTAATAATATTCTAAATTATACTGATGTTGTAGACTCAATTAGCAAAGAGGAAATTCATAAAATGGCGCAACGTTTTATAAACCCTGCAAGATATATTAAAGTGGTTTTATTGCCAGAGAGCTATGAATAAAAATAAAACTTGGGTAAAAGGGCAGGGTTTATCCTTGTCCTTTTAAAATTTACTACTGTATAGCAATAAATCATAAAAACAAAAACAAGCTCATGAGCAACATCTTTGTTTTTGATTGGGTAAAATATAATAATGACAATAACAAGACAGAATACTTTAACTACTTTTGTGGCTGATGTAGCGATTGGTAGCCAGCATCCAATTGTTGTACAGTCTATGACAAATACCGACACAGTCGATGCCAAAGCTACGGCTTTACAAATTGTACAGTTGGCAAGAGCAGGTTCTGAAATTGTGCGTATTACTGTTAATAATGCAGATGCTGCTAAAGCTGTAACAGAAATAAAAGAGAGAATTGCCGATATGGGCTATCCGGTGCCAATAGTTGGCGACTTTCATTACAACGGGCATATTTTGTTAAATGATTTCCCTAAGGCTGCCCAAGCTTTAGATAAATACCGTATAAATCCTGGTAATGTAGGGGCTGGTAAATATCATAATGATAATTTTATAAAAATGATTGATGTTGCTAAAGAATATGATAAGGCTATCCGAATAGGGGTAAATTGGGGTTCTTTAGATCAGCAGCTTTTAACCAAGCTGATGGATGAAAATGCAGCTTTAATTGAACCAAAAAGTGCTAAGTCGGTAATGTATGAGGCCATGATTCAATCGGTTTTACTCTCAGCAGAACTTGCTGAAGATAATGGTTTGTCTGCAAACAAAATTATAGTTTCTGCCAAAGTATCTAATGCAATAGATTTATGGGCTGTAAATCGTGAATTATCAAAAAGGTCTAACTACTCTTTGCATTTGGGTTTGACTGAGGCCGGTATGGGGGTTAAAGGGGCGGTCTCGAGCGCTGCGGCACTAAGTGCATTATTAGCAGAAGGTATTGGCGATACTATCCGAGTTTCTCTTACGCCAGAACCTAATGCAGCACGTGAAAAAGAAGTAGAGATTGCTCAAGAGATTTTAGCAGCATTGGATTTGCGTAAATTTAATCCTACAGTTACTGCTTGCCCAGGTTGTGGGCGCACTACGAGCATTTTATTTCAGGAGATGGCCCAAGATATCCAAAGCTATTTAAAAGTACAAATGCCAGTTTGGAAGGATAAATATGTGGGCATAGAAGAATTAAAAGTCGCTGTCATGGGTTGTATTGTAAATGGTCCTGGTGAATCTAAGCATGCTGATATTGGTATTTCATTACCAGGTAATGGTGAAAATCCAAAAGCTCCAGTTTATCAAGATGGTCAATTTGTAAAAACTTTGGAGGGTAATAATATTGCAGCTGAATTTAATAAAATGATTGAGGAATATATAGAAGCTAGATATTCTTAAGATTAATTCTTATTTAATGCTGTAATGCGCTCAGAAATATCATTTAATAGATTTTTGGCGATATCTTTTAAAGTTTCTACAGAGCGGGTCTTAAAATGCTTGGAAAATTTGTGTTCGCTGTATAAACCCATAACAACAGCTATGGCAATTAAACCCAAATAAAAAGCCAACAATATATTAAATTCCACCTTTGTTTGCCGTAAACTACTAAGAGCGGCTATACTAAACCATGAGCTTAAAGAGATTCCACTCATTATAAATGCTATTTTCCTTATAAGGCTAGGTTTTGGTTTTGAGCCTTGGCTGTATTTTAAACTGCCTGCTACTTTGTCTAATATAAATTGATAAAGAACAAAACTATTTAGAAATACAATGGCTGTAATAGCTATTTTTAATATGAAAACAGGTGATTCTAGATATTTTTCTTTATTAGGCCAAAATAAGGCTAAGCCAGAAAACAATATCCAAAAAATGGCGCTAAAGATTAGGGTTTTTGAGATATTAAATGTTCGCGAATTCCATTTTTCACTATCAAAGAATTTAATTTGCTGATAAAAAGCTACATCGTGCACTGTTGCTGCTCCTATAGCTATTGATATTGCAATTATATGAAGTGCTAAAAATACGTCTTGATAATGCTCGAGCAGAGCCATAATATCCACAAGGACTATTCTAAAATTAGTTTAGCTAGTTTTAAGTTGATTTGATTACAATTCTTTTTAAATTAGTTTTGTTATGGGTTATCTGATTCCTTAGCTGTATCTGTTATATTTTGGGAGCTATCTTTTGTTTTGATTTTTTCAATATCGTTTGTATCTTTAGCGATTGGAGTACATTTGAATTCAAAAAATGGAAAATTACGCTTAAATATTTTTTGGCATTTTGCATTTGGGAATTTTGCTTCAAAGCTTACTTCTGAGTTATCAGCTGATAAATTGATAGATAGATCAGCACTATTTAGGATAGAAAAAATTAATAAAATTAACAAAAATATAATTCCAAAAATAATTAGAGATTTTCTTTTAAACATAAATATCTGATGCCCCAAATAAAAAAGCTAGGTATTATTATACCTAGCTTTACAATGAAAATGTATTTTTAGTTAGTAAATTTAGCTAAACTAGCTAAGATTTCATCAGTATTTGCTTTGATGATATTGCCGACACCAGGAATAGCAGCTAACTTGTCAACAGATTCTTGAATTTGAGGTAAAACTGAGCCAACTACTTGACTTACTCCAGCTTTACCAGCATCACTCATAGAGCCTACTGTTTCAGATAAAGCACTAAGGTCAGAGCTAATATTAGCTAATTGAGGTAAAGCCGCTTTAGCAGATTCAATATCTTTAATGCTAGATAAAGAAGTGCTTAGAGTTTTTGTAGAATCTAATAGTTGTTGGCCAACATTTATATTGCCCACAACCGTATCTTTTAACCCACTTAAGCCAGCAGCAGCTGTACTGATTGCACCAGTAGCAGCATTTGTTGCGGTATTGACTGTGTCGGTGGCTGTGCTTATTGCGTTACCAGCAGTATTTATCGCATCACCAGCAGCATTAGTTACAGTGTCACTTGCTGTGCTAATTGCATCACCAGCAGCACTTACCGCATTGTCAGCAGCGTCGCCAGCGGCATTTACAGCAGCGCCAGCAGCACTTACGGCGTTACCAGCGGCATCACCAGCAGCATTTACAGCATCACCAGCGGCACTTACAGCGTTACCAGCAGCACTTACCGCATTGTCAGCAGCAACAACAGCAGCAAATACAGCAGCGCCAGCGGCCCTTTCAGTGATTCTAGCAGCACTTACCGCATTTTCAGCTGCTTCTCCAGCGGCATTTACAGCATCTCCAGCAGCACTTACAGCGTTACCAGCAGCGCTTACCGCATTGTCAGCGGCATCACCAGTAGCATTTATGGCATTACCAGCGGCACTTACAGCGTTACCAGCAGCATTAGTTACGGTATCACTAGCTGTGCTAATTGCATCACCAGCGGCATTTACCGCATTGCCAGGAGCATTGCTGGCTGCGTAAGATGCGGATGAGGCCGCAGGTTTTGAGATCGGAGGAGGGTCGGGGGGGGGAGGTGGGGAGCTGTCG
>CAMZLP010000109.1 GCA_947311535.1 uncultured Deinococcota bacterium
GCAACTTATCAAGTACCAGTAGAAGTTGCTCCACGTAGAGCAACGTCTCTTGCGCTTCGTTGGTTGACTGCTGCTTCTAACTCTCGCCCTGAGCGCACTGCAGTAGAACGTGTTGCTGGTGAACTTTTAGACGCTGCCGCAGGTCGCGGTGGTGCAGTTAAGAAAAAGGATGATGTTGAGCGCATGGCCGAAGCTAACCGTGCCTATGCTCACTATAGGTGGTAATTGTGTCTGTAACAAAAATTGACCTTAACAAAACTCGTAATATTGGTATTGCTGCGCATATTGATGCCGGCAAGACTACTTTGACAGAGCGTATACTTTTTTATGCAGGCCGTATTCATAAAATCGGTGAACCCCATGAAGGTGCATCACAGATGGACTGGATGGAGCAAGAAAAAGAACGTGGTATTACTATCACTTCTGCGGTAACTCAAGCATATTGGAATGACTATCGTATTAATATTATTGATACACCAGGTCACGTAGATTTTACTATGGAAGTAGAACGTAGTATGCGCGTCTTAGATGCGGCAGTAGCTGTGTTTGATTCTAGCCAAGGTGTGGAGCCACAATCTGAAACCGTTTGGCGTCAGGCTGATAAATATAGAGTTCCTCGTATTGCTTTTGCCAATAAAATGGATAAAACTGGAGCAGATTTTCAACTTGTTCTAGATTCTATGGAAGATAGACTAGGCGCAAATGCTTTAGCCATTCAATGGCCTATGGGTGCCGAAGATGATTTTGTTGGACTAATTGATTTAATTGATCAAAAAGCTTACCTTTATAAAGACGATTTAGGCGTTGACATCGGAATTACTGATATTCCTGCTGAATATGCTGAAATTGCAGCTGAAAAGCGCAATCTTATGATTGAGAAATTAGCAGATATTGATGATGATGTTGCAATGCACTTTATGGAAGGCGAAGAGGTCCCTGTTGAATTAATACATAACGCTATTCGTAAAGGTGTTTTAACAATGGAAGTCTTTCCTGTAGCTTGTGGTTCTGCTCTAAAAAACAAAGGTGTACAACGTTTAATTGATGCTGTTACCTATTTTTTACCTAGCCCATTAGATATCCCAGCAATTGTTGGTATAGACCCAGATACAGGTGAAGAAGTGTCTAGACCAGCTGATGATGACGCACCAACATCTGCTCTTGCTTTTAAAATTATGACTGATCCATATGTTGGCCGCTTAACTTTTGTTAGAGTTTACTCGGGCGTGCTCGAGAGCGGTTCTTATGTTTACAATGTTAGTAAAGGCAAAAGAGAGCGTATTGGTCGTTTGTTAAAAATGCATGCAAATTCTCGTGAAGAGGTAGATCGTATTGCTGCTGGTGATTTAGGTGCTGTAATCGGGCTTAAAGACACTAGCACTGGTGATACTCTTGCCGATCCAGATAACAAAGTCATTTTAGAAAGCATAGAAGTTCCAGATCCAGTAATTAGTGTCGCAATAGAACCAGCTTCTAAAGCAGACCAAGATAAATTATCGATGGGTCTTGTTAAACTAGCTGAAGAAGATCCTACCTTTAGAGTTGCTACTAACAGTGAAACTGGTCAAACTCTTATTTCTGGTATGGGTGAGCTTCACTTAGATATTATTGTTGATCGTTTACGCCGTGAATTTGGTGTTAATGCTAATGTAGGTGCTCCGCAGGTAGCTTACCGCGAAACTATTTCACGTGCGGTTGATGTTGAAGGTAAATTTGTTCGTCAATCTGGTGGTCGCGGTCAATACGGTCATGTCAAAATTAAAGCAGCTCCTCTACCTAGGGGTAGTGGTTTTGAATTTGAGAATAAAGTTGTTGGTGGAGTTATTCCGAAAGACTATATACCTGCTGTTGGCAAAGGTGTTGAAGAAGCATTACAATCTGGTCCGTTATTAGGTTTCCCAATTGTGGATTTAAAAGTTGAGCTTTATGATGGTTCTTATCACGAAGTAGATTCATCTGAAATGGCGTTTAAAATAGCGGCTTCTATGGCAATTCGTGAAGTTATGGCTAAAGGTGGAGCAACTATCCTTGAGCCAGTTATGAGTGTAGAAGTTGTAACTCCAGATCAGTACATGGGTGATGCAATTGGTAGCTTGAATTCCCGCCGCGGTCAAATACAAGGTATGGAACCAAGAGGCAATGCTCAAATAGTTACTGCTCACGTACCACTTTCAGAGATGTTTGGCTATGCAACTAGCTTACGCAGTTTGACTCAAGGTCGTGCAACATTCACTATGACTTTAGATCATTATGGTGAAACACCAAAAGGTGTTCAAGAAGAGCTTTTAAGCAAATAAATAAAACTTGTCTGGCTTAGTCAATTAAGTCAGACATTAGTATTTTTAAAGAGATTAGAAAGGGTTAAATTATGGCTAAAGCAGTATTCGAAAGAACAAAGCCACACGTAAACGTAGGAACAGTTGGGCACGTTGATCACGGAAAGACAACGTTAACAGCAGCAATTACATTTACAGCAGCATCAGCTGATCCAAGTCAAGAAACACAAAGC
>CAMZLP010000110.1 GCA_947311535.1 uncultured Deinococcota bacterium
CCAGCAGCCCGCCCACGACCTCAGGGCCTTTGATTGGTTTTTCTAGCTGTTCTTTTACTATCTCCAGCTGTATTTATAGCTTTACCAGCAGCATTAGTTACTGTATCTCTAGCTGTTTTTATTGCATCTCCAGCGGCATTTACAGCATTACCAGCAGCGTTAGTCGCACCTTCAACAGCATCAGTGGCCGTGCTAATTGCGTTACCAGCTGTATCAGTAGCATTAGTTACGGCACTTTCAACAGTATCCGTCGCTGTGCTAATTGCATCACCAGCAGCATTTACCACATTGCCAGTAGCATTGCTGGCTGCGTTAGTTGCGCTTGCGGCAGCATCTTTTGCGGTATCAATAACGTTATTGTTACCTTTTCCAAAAAAGTTCATTGCTAATAAGCCTAAACCAATTACAATTGCAAGTGGTAAAATCCAACGTAATGGGTTAGAAGATTTTGGACTGGCGCTAGAAACAACTTTTTTAGCAGCTTGGCTACTATTACTAGCAGTTTTTGAAACAGAGTCTGAAATATTAGATGCAGTTTTAGTAGTAGTATCTTTAAGGTTAGTTGCCATAGCATTTACATCTAAAGATTTATCTAAACCCAAAGCTGATAAGTCTATGCCTTCTGGCAAAGCAGCGGTGATATTATCTTTTTGACTCATTAGAATAGAACCTAAGTTAGCAGGGTTTAAGCCGCCACCTGATAATAGTTTACGTTTTAGATTACCTAATAATAACGGTGCTAACATACCTAAAAGGGCTGTGCTCGAGCCTTTACCAATACCACTAAAGCCAGATAACATGCCAGCTATATTGCCAACACCGCTTTCACCTAATAACCCATTAAGCATATTACCGCCAGACTCAGCAAGATTGCTTTCGCCTGAAAATGCACTGCCTATATTATCCAGTAGTCCATCATCTTGAGCACTTAAGCTTTTTAATAGCGTATTAGCACCTTCGGTAGAGCTTGATTTATTTAAAATACCACTTAGTAAAGCAGGTACTGCTCCACCAATTGCTTTTTCTGTTGCTTCTGGGCTTTCACCAATTTTTGAGCTTATCTGGTTTAAGACTTCTCCTGTGACTTGTTGTTTTACCATATCTATAAGATTAAATGACATATATAGAATCTCCTTTTCCCTAAGGGTTGCTCTTTTGAGAACGGTCCCTTTGTTGATTATTTCATAGTTAGACTAACTTATCTCTTATTTACAGGACTATTCTGGATCTTAAGCCTTTGGGCAATAGGTTCTTGAGGCTTAAATGTGAGCGTTTTACCCAGCCAATTGGGTGTTTGTTTACTGTTACCACAAGATAGTTAGTAGGCCCAGCTTGACTAAGCTCGAGCAAATCCCCACGTAAATAGCTAGCCAGTCTGGGGTCATTTATTTCCAAGTTCAGATAGTCAGAATCCAAAAACTCATCATGTAATGCCATTGCCAAACTATGAGCTGGTTCAAATCTATTCTTTTTTATTCTCCCTAAAAATAAGCCAGTTTTATAAGAATTTAGCTTACTAATATCTGGCAGATTAAAAGGCATTGCAAATAGCTTTTCTCCAAAACTGCTTAGAGTTGCTGCCTCAACTGGGTTTTTAATGCTATTTTTTTCTAAAAACTTGAGCCATAATTCAGTTTCTTTTTTACTTGCTTTATTGATTTTCGCAGCCTTAAACTTTTTACTATTAGCCCCAGTATTTTGCAACTTGGCCACAAAATGACCTTCGCCAGTTATTTTATGCGGCCAAAGCCTGATAGCTTTTTCTAAATTATAAGAAGACTGTGACCATTCCTTTTCTGCTCGGCTTGTTCCTCTAAAAACTAAATCCACCAATTCAAAATTATTATTTTCAGCCAAAAATTTAGCAATTAGCTGCTCATTTTCTTCAGGAGCAAAGGTGCAGGTACTATAAATTAAATAACCATTTGCTTTAACCAAACGGGCAGCATCATTTATTAAGTCATTTTGCCTAATGGAACAAGCTTGAATATTGTTTTCACTCCACATTGAAATTGCATCTTCCGATTTACGAAACATGCCTTCACCAGAGCAGGGCGCGTCTAGTAGCACTTTATCAAAAATCTTGCCCCATATTTTTGCTAAATCTGAGACTTTTTGATATGTTTGCAGTACATTTTTGGCACCCATTCGCTCTAAGTTTTCGCTTAAGGCTCGAGCCCGTTTGTAGCTAATTTCGTTACTGACTAATAAGCCAGTATTTTTCATAGAACTATTAATATGGCTAGATTTTCCACCAGGAGCCGCTGCCAAATCTAATACTAGTTCATTTTCTTTAGCGTCTACTGCTTCGGCTACAATCATTGCTGACGGTTCTTGGATGTAATAAAGCCCTGCACGGTGGAATATATGCTTGCCAGCTTGGGCAGAACTAGGAATTACAAAACCGCTATTTGTCCAAGGGATAGCTTTGAGCTGCCATGGGCTTATCTTTAAAAAATCAGTAATTGATATTTTGTTGCTATTAATTCTGATTGCTTTGCTGCTTGGCTCGTTTAAACTATTAAAAAATAAAGCTGCATCATCTTTTAATAAGTTTTGCATTCTTATTTTGAATTTGGGGGGTAGCTCTGGCAATATATATCTCTTTTCTGCCTTTTCAAAACGCTTAAGACAAGTTCTAATAGTTATATTATAAAACTATGAATATCCCAATATTTGATGGTCATAACGATACCTTGTTAAGTTTTTATAACAAAGATAGAGGCGAAACCACATTCTCAGCTAGAACCCAGATAGGTCATATTGACTATCCTCGAGCTAAAGAAGGCAATTTTGCAGGCGGTTTTTTTGCAATATTCTCTGCTAATTCTGGTGATTTAGCAGATATAATGGCTTTGAACGAAAATGATCTAAACGAATTAATGCAAAAGCCTTTGCCAGCCAGAGACTATGCCCCAGCTTTAACTGATACCATGGCTATGGCTAACATTTTATTTAAGATAGAGAAGGATCTAAAAGATAAATTTAAAGTCGTTAGAAATATAAATGAATTAAAAGACTCAATTAAAAACAAACAAATGGCAGCAATCTTTCATATTGAAGGTGCAGAAGCTATTGATAAAGATTTAAATTCTTTAGAAGTCTTATATCAAGCTGGTTTGCGTTCTTTGGGCATTGTTTGGAGCAGAATTAATATCTTTGGCAGTGGTGTGCCTTTTGCCTTTCCTAATAGACCTGATATTGGTGATGGTTTGACTGATGCGGGCAAAGAGCTTGTAAAAGAATGTAATCGTTTAGGAATAATGATTGATTTATCGCACTTAAATGAAAAAGGTTTTTGGGATGTAGCTAAGCTAAGCGATGCCCCTTTGGTAGCAACTCACTCTAATGTACATGCGATATGCTCGAGCCCACGCAATTTATTAGATAGCCAGCTTGTAGCAATAAAAGAATCTGAAGGAATGGTTGGTTTAAATTTTGCAGTTAGCTTTTTATGGCCAGATGGTAGCAAAGATTTGGATATGCCATTAGAAGTCATGGTTCGTCATATTGATTATCTAGTGGATAAATTAGGCATTGATAAAGTAGGCTTTGGTTCTGACTTTGATGGGGCTAATATTACTAATCGAATAAAAGATGTCACTGGATTGCCTAATTTATTAAAAGCTTTGTCAGATTCTGGCTATGATAACGAGTCTTTAGAAAAAATAGCTTATAAAAATTGGCTACGAGTTTTGGAGAAAACTTGGAAATAAGTTTGCTTTATATTTCTAAATATGACAATTATAAAAAGGAAATACTTGAGAATTAGAGGGATATAAAACCTAGAATTAGCTGTAATTATTTATTCTTAACTAACTTGGATTTGTGCTTTGAGCATTATCTTGCTGAAACAAGCAAACTGCAAATAATATTGCAAAGGCTATATCGGTAAAACCAGCTAAGGCTGCCCAGCTAGAGTTTGCTCTTAAAAGGCCATAATAAACTAGTGAAAGCCCAAAGAATAATTTAGTCAAAATGCTAACAGTAATAAATAAAGGGTTAGAAATTTGCTTGGAAGCAAGGTAATAATATGCCAAAGCAAAAATGGCAATAAATGCTGAGATTATTGAGAGATATAATGGATCGGTATTTGCTGGTAAAGCTAAAAACTTTCTTCCTAAGCGAAAAGCTGGATAAAAAATAATAGCAGCACTTAAGTTGATTATGGCTGCTAAGTAAAGTGCGATTCTAAACCATTTAGGCATTTTGATTTACCCCTTTTATAAATTTATCAACAGTAGCATTAAAATTATCCTTTTGATCAATAGGTGTTGCGTGCCTTGAGTTAGCAATTATTACTAATTTAGCATTTTTAATAGCCTTTGCAAGGGCTTGCTTTTTATCTATTGGAGTATAATCTTGATCAGCTGTTAAAATGAGTGTGGGGCAAGTTATTTTATCTAGGCTATCTTCTAAGGTCCAGTTGACTATTGCGGCCATTGAATTTAAATAAGCCTTTTTGTTATTTCTTGCCCAGCGATTAGCAAAAACCTCTCTTATTTCTGCAAATTCTTCGCCGGGTAACAATCTGCTAGCAATTATTTCACCCATTTTGTGCATACCGACAAGTTTAACAATGAGAATTCTTTTGAAATATTGATACTTATCGCTTAAATTTTTCAAAGTAAAATCTGCTAGGCTGTTAAGAGCAACTATGCTTTTTACTAATTCTGGATAACTAGCAGCTAATTGCAATGCAAGCATGCCACCCATAGAAATACCCACAATATTCACTTTGTTAGCACTAATAGCAGGGCTTTTAATAAACTTGCTAATATCATCAGCAAACAAAGCAATGCTATAAGCAGTACTAGGTTTATCTGATTGACCGTGACCACGAATATCTACTGTTATAGTTTGATAATCTTTTGCAAAGTACGGGATTTGGTACTCCCAATCGATTGTGCTCGAGCCTAATCCATGTAAAAACAAAACTGGCTCGCCCTGCCCCTTAATTTCATAAAACAAGTTAATATCATTTATTTTTATTTTAGGCATTTGTACTCCTTAAACAATTCTATCAGGCTTTTGCTTGCTAAAAGCATTTTTAAATTATGGTATACCTAGTGCTTAAGAATTATGGAGGTCTTGATTTGCTAGCAATAACTACCATGGGATTTGCTTATATATTTTTTGCTGCTTTTATAACTGGTTTCTCAAAAACATCAGTTGGTGGCATGGGTATTTTGGCCGTTTTGCTCATGGCTTTAGCAATTCCGGGTAAAGGCTCTCCGGGGGTTTTGCTGCCAATGTTAATAATGGCAGATGTATTTGCAGTTTTATATTATCGCCGTGATGCTGATTGGAAAATCTTATTTAAAATATTACCAATTACCGCTATTGGCATAATAATTGGCTTCTTTGTCGTGGATTTTATCCCCCAAGTTTTATTTGAAAAGGTTTTGGGCACAATAATTATGACAATGCTTGCTTTGAGTATAATTTTAGAAAAGAAGCAAAGCCAAATTAGCAAGCCCAATAATATTATATTTACTGTTTTTGTAGGTATAGCTGCTGGTATATCTACTATGATTGCTAATGCAGCAGGCCCCATATTTGGGGTTTATTTTTTGCAGCTAGGCTTACCAAAAAAAGAATTTGTAGGCACACGTAGCTGGTTGTTCTTAATTCTTAATATCTTTAAAATACCATTTTCGGCTGGTCTTGGGCTAATAAGCATAGAAAGCCTAAAAATAGATTTTATGTTTTTGCCTGCCATATTGCTAGGTGCGTTTGTAGGTTATAAAGTCTTAAAACTAATCAATTTGGAAGTTTTTAAGTGGCTGATTAGAACAGCTGTAGTGATAGCCGCAGTTAGGCTGTTATTCTTTTAGTAAGCTGAATTAAATTATATCTTTTTGTAGCCTAGGGCATGTGTTGAGAGAGCAAAGATAAAAGAGAAAGCAAAGCTTGCAGCTAAGCTGATTTTAGAGAAATAGAATTTCTATTTTTTAAATATTTATTTGACTTCGTTTGAAATTGGCTGTTTATTGGCTTGTGTTATAAAATAGATTATGAAATATACATATCTTGGTAGAACTGGTCTGCAAGTCTCAAAAATCTGTTTGGGCATGATGAGCTATGGTGATTCTAATTGGCGTGATTGGGTGAAATCAGAAGACGAAGCCAAAGTAATTGTAAAAAGAGCAGTGGAAGCAGGTATCAATTTTTTTGATACTGCTGATATGTATTCGTTAGGGCAATCTGAAGAGATAACCGGTAGATTGTTAAAAGAATTTACTCGCCGAGATGAAACGGTAATTGCGACAAAAGTATTTTTTAAAATGTCTGATGGGCCTAATCGTAGTGGTTTGGGGCGCAAACATATCTATGATAGTGTTTTTGACTCTCTAAAAAGATTATCAACCGATTATATTGATATTTATCAAATCCATCGCTGGGATTACAACACACCAATAGAGGAGACCTTGGGCGTTTTAGATGAATTGGTCAAGGCAGGCTGGATACGCTATATAGGCTCGAGCAGTATTGCGGCATATCAGTTTGTTAAGTCTTTATACAAAGCTGATTTAGCCAAACAGACTAGGTTTGTTTCTATGCAAAATCATTACAATTTGCTCTACCGAGAAGAAGAACGAGAAATGTTACCACTTTGCCAAGAAGAGGGCATAGGCGTGATTCCTTGGAGCCCGTTGGCTCGGGGGCATTTGACTAGACCAGTAGAAACAAGAATGACCACAACTAGGGCAAAGAGTGACAAAAAAGCTGAGAATATTTATGATTTCCCAGAGGCTGAGAAAATAATATCTGAGGTAGTAGCAATTGCTAAAGAAAAAAACGTAAAAGCTGCTACTATTGCTTTGGCATGGCTTTTGCACAAGCCGGTTGTGACTGCTCCAATAGTTGGTGCAACCAAATTAGAATATTTAGAAGATGCTCTTGCTGCCCTAGAGCTTGTTTTGTCAGATAGTGATATGGATAGGCTCGAGCAAAACTACCCAGCAAGGCCTGTACTAGGTTATTAGTGCAATCTTTCGCATGCTAAGTTGCTTAAAAATAATAAAATAAACTTATGAAATACATTTCAATAATAGTATTGGTCTTAATTCTTAGTGCTTGTGCGCCGGCCGCTGTTCCTGATGCTCCTGTACAAAATGTCTATGTAACTGCCGAGCAACCATTAATCATTAATAATCATTTAAATCTCTTAGCCTACCCTGATTCACAAATTACTAGCTGGGGCGAAGATGGTAAAAGAACTAGGCTTTGGTTTGTAACACCAATGCAGCTCACTACAATCGCTATTTATTTTGATAGCCAGTTTTTGGGCAATAGCTGGATTAGAGAAGACAGTAATATAAATGATGAGGGCAGCTATGCAAGTGGTCGTTACAGTAAGTTTGGTGAAACAGTCAATTTTAAGCTATACATTCGTGATGGCTCATTTAGATTAGAAACTTGGTAGCAAAGAGGCCTTAGCAGAATATATCTATAGCAAAAATCTTCTTTGCAGCAAAGCTTTTTGAATAAAACTAAGAAAAAAAAGTGGAAAGATGTTTATACTCTTTCCACTTCTCGCTTTTATAGTGTTTTTACGGGACATACCCCTATTAAAACTTTAAGCATTAGCGCTATACAAGAACTATTATCTTGTAGTTTTGGAATAGTAGTTTTAATACAAACTTAAGAAGCTTATGATTTTGTTGGTATTAGCCATTAAAATGCTATTAAATTTATGGACTCAAGCTTTATTAGCGCTTCTATTTCTAAAATTTCTACCCAACCAAAACCCAAGCCCATTAGCGTTA
Organism: uncultured Deinococcota bacterium; assembly: GCA_947311535.1. Taxonomy (GTDB): domain Bacteria; phylum Deinococcota; class Deinococci; order Deinococcales; family Trueperaceae; genus CAMZLP01. The sequence goes on from CAMZLP010000110.1 coordinate 7,773, forward strand.
TAATTGGCTTGGAGGACAACTATGTCATTATTATCAGCAGATAAAATAAAAGAAATTTTAACAACTACAGATTTTAAGAAAATTGTTTCAGACCCCGAAACTCAAGAAAAGATAAAAACAGGTTTTGGCAAGTCATTTGAAATGGTAAAAGAACAACTTGGTGATAACTGGCAAGATGTACGCAGTATCTATGAGATGTCATTTGACAGCATGTTTGATTTAAAAACTGACGTTAAATATGTGTCTTTGGCGGCACTTGCTTACCTAATTTCACCATATGATTTATTGCCAGAAAGCAAGCTTGGTGCCTTGGGTTTAGTTGATGATGTTGCAGTCTTATTATTTGCTATGAAGCATGCCAAACCAGAGATTGAACGCTATGCTAAGTTTAAAGAAGAGCAAGAAAAAGAAATTCAAGCACTGGGCGAGCTAAAACCATCTGATGATCAAGCTATGGCTTAGTTTTACTATTCACAGCGAATGATTAATGCTGGGGTGTTGGTACGGCGCAATACACCCTCGGTAACCGAGCCAAAAACAACCCTGTCTAAACCTTTGCGTCCATGAGTACCCATTATTATTAAGTCAGCATCTTCAGAGGCTTCTAAAATAGCATGGGCAGGGTTGACATCAGAAATAAGGCTTGTAGTGCATTCTATGCCAGCAGCTTTAGTTTTCTTTTCGGCATATTCTAAAACTGCCAAAGCTGCGGTTTTAAGCTCCGCATACAATTCTGGCCGATAGGATACAGTTTCTGGCAAGCTATAAGCAATTGTTAGTGGGTCCTCTAAAATATGTAAAAGGCTAATATTTGAACTAAGTGACTTAGCTAGTTTTAAACCGTGGTCTAGGGCTTGTTCACTGCATTTGCTGCCATCAACGGGTATTAAGATGTTTTTGTACATTATTACCTCCTTAGGCTGATTATAGGGCCTTTTTGAGCCAAAAAGATAGAGGACTTTTGCCACATACAAGAATTCATTTTGGGTTTAATATCAAAATTTAGTAGACATGGCGCTTTTAGTATAGAGTCAGTTGTTTTTCTGCTTTTTTTGCTTGTGATGCTTGGTTTTATGTACTTTCAAATGTGTGGCTACATGATAGTAGGAATGAAAGAAGAGTCATTTAGAGAAGCTCTACGCTATTTTTTAGAAAGCAATGAGCTAGAATATGAAGAATCTCTTGGCAAAATAATTCTTCCTTCAATTAATGCTTCTTTGCAGGTTTCAATTCAAGAATGGACTGGTATTAGTCAGCTAAAAATGCAAAAATCTGTAGATAACAGCCTATTGAAGAAAATTATTGATGGTATCGATGACTATTACCTGAATAACTTGAGTTTAGAGTTCAAAAGACAAAAGTACTAGACAAAAAGGAGAGGAATTGTTACTGATAGTGTATGAAAAAAACAGAACAATTCCTCAAAGCAGTATATAACAGTATAAACAAAAGATCA
>CAMZLP010000111.1 GCA_947311535.1 uncultured Deinococcota bacterium
ATATTAGTGGCGGGCTATGCAACACGTAAAGATAAAATCCCAAATCAATTTATTATATTTATATTTTTCCTTATTTTTTGGACTTTAGCGACGGCATTTTCTTATTTTAGTAAAAATATATTATTGCGACAGTTCTGGTTTTCTTTAGAAACTGCTTCGTCTGCTTTTTTTGTATATTTTTGGATGGTTTTTATTATTGAGTATGCGCTAAATTTGACTAGCCGAAGTAGGAAAATACTCAATTGGATTATGCTAATACCTTTTTTGATAAGTTTAGCAATCTTAACAAATTCTTTTCACCATTTGCTATGGCTTAAAAGCTATAACGCTCAGGGTATCTTGTCACACTTAAATTTAAATAGTGGTCCACTATATAACTACTTATTTTTGCCATATAGTTTTATTGCTGCAGGCTTTAGTGTCGTTGTATTGGTTGATAGATTTTTTAGAGTGGCTAAGCATTTAAAGAGGCAAATTGCATTGTTAATACTAGCTTCATTTATTCCTGTTTTGACTGTGGCTATGTTTTTAACAAGTTTTAGAGATAGTACGCAGGTTCCTGTTGACTATACTCCATATGCTATTTTGTTATCCAGTTTAATTGTTGCCTCAATTTTATTAAGAAGCGAAAGCTTTAAACATCTTCCTATTATGGCTAGAAACCTGTTTGAGTCTATTAGTAATGCAGTATTTATGCTCGATGCGAATGCCTTAATTGTTGATTATAATCAAGGGGCACATGAATTTATAGATGCTTTAAATATGAACCACAAAGGGATTAATAATAAGAGTATTTTTGATATTATCCCTGATTTAATTAATAGTGATGATTTATTCTCTGATGAAGAAATTAATATTTATGATACTGGCGTAGCTGATAGTTACTATGATATTAATATTTTACCTGTCAAAAAGGGTAAAAAGAATATAATTGGCTATGCGGTTATTATTAAAGATGTAAGTACGCATCATAAAGATTTGCAAAGAATAAATAGGCTTTCTGAGTTTAGGAAATCTTTGTTGGATTTGCATACAAATTTACTAAATAATGACAGTTTGGATAACCTGTATCTATATATCATTGAGCATGCAATTCTATTAATTCCTGAAGCAGAAGCTGGTAGTGTTTTAATTAGGGGTGATGACAATAGATATAGATTTAAAGCTGTGGTTGGTTATGATATGTCGCAGCTCCGTGATATTTCTTTAGCCTATGACGAACTGTTTTATGTAAAGGAAAAAGACAAAAATAACTATGTAATAAAGAACCTATCTAAGTACAGTGAACAGGAACTTTCGGGTGATGAACATGCTGTTTTGCATGGCATAAAAAAAGAACTAAAAGCAACCTTGGTTATACCGATATACATAAAAGACAAATTGATTGCCATATTTCATTTGGATAATAGAACTGATGAAAATGCTTTTGACCATGAAATAGAGCAAATGGCCGAAATATTTAGCAATCATATTGCTGAGACAATAAATAGATCCATATTGAAAAAAGAAATCAATGACTTAGCTAGATATAGTAATGCAATGATTAGTCTTAATTCTAAATTACTCTATCAAGAGAGCTACAAGAATTATTATGACCTGCTATTAGCTCGAGCCGAATCGGTTTTAGAATTAGCGATTGCCACTATCCCAAACGCAGAATATGGTAGTTTTTTATTAAAACAAGATGATGCTAAATTTCACTTTAAAGCTGCTGTTGGTTTTGATATGGATGTTTTAAAAGATTTATATTTAAGTTATGAAGAATTAGCTTGTAGCGGGGTACGAAAATCAATTTATACTAAGTCAAACATCGGTCAATTTTCTGAGCAAATGCTAGATAAAGATCGCTTAGAAAGATTGCAAAAGGCTGGCCAATTATCAGAAATAAAATCAACTATTGCTTTGCCGATATTTCTTAATGATAATTTAGTAGCGGTTTTTAACTTGGACAATACTAAACTAGAAAATGCATTTGATAAACGCACAACATTGTTAGCAGAGGCTTTTGCAAATCATATGGGTGACCTTATATACAAAGTTAATTTGCAAAAAGAAATTGATTCACTTGATTTATTTAGAGAGTCTATGCTCGAGCTTAGTACAAAGTTATTGGGACAAGACAGTGAGGCCAAGTTTTATCAGTTATTACTTAGTAAGGTCATAGAGGTTCTACCAAAGACTGAATTTGCTAGTGTTTTGGAGCTTAAAGAAGACGGTAAGTTTCATATCACTGCTAATTACGGCTATGATCTGAGGATTATAAAAAACACTTCGCTTAGAATTAGTGAATTGCCAGAAAAGTTGCAAGATAAGACTATATCATCATTTGCGGTTAATGATATTAGTAGTTTTATTAAGCATAGTGAAGCTGTAAAAGCATTGTTTGTACCAATTAAGGTAGAAGATGAAGTAAAAGCCGTGCTAATTATTGCAAGTACACAAGGGCATTATTTATTGCAAAAACAATCGCAACAATTCGCCGAAGTCTTTGCTAGCCATGTTGCTGCTATGTTAAAACGACGCCAAGTGGAATATGATTTACAACAAGGCAAACTTATTGATAATTTAACTGGCTTGCCAAATAGAAAGCCGTTATTAGATAGATTGCAGCACGTGTTGGGTCTTTCTTGGCGAAATAATAGTGACTTTGCAGTTTTGTTTTTAGAGATTGACAAATTCGAAAATATAAGTAGTAGTTATGGTCATTTTGTTGCTGACACGCTTATAAAATACATCGCAAAAAGGCTCGAGCATAGCTTACGTCCTGGTGATACTGTCTCTCGCTGGAGTAATAACCAATTTGCAATCTTACTAGAACGACTAGACAGTAAAGAAGAAGCCATAGATATGGTTAATCGTTTAAGACAAATTATTTCTAAGAGTTTCTTAATAGAAGATATTGAGATTATGGTTACTATGACAGCTGGAATCGTTTTTGATAATAAACGCTATGAACAAGCTGGGGAAATTTTGCAAAATGCTGATATCACTCTTAATAGAGCTAAAACTCTAAGCCTTGGCTATATGATATTTAAAGATGAAATGTCGAATGAGATTTTAGAGCAGTTAAGCTTAGAAAAAGATATTAGAAAAGCTTTGGAGAATAATTGTTTTCATTTGGTATATCAACCAATTGTTGATATAAAAAATCACAAAGTAATAGGTTTTGAAGTACTCTTGCGTTGGAAGCATATAAGCAAGGGTTTAATTAGCCCAGCAAAATTTATACCTATAGCCGAAGAAATAGGCCTGATTAGAGAAATTGATAGATGGGTCATTGAAAACAGCATTTTACAAGTCGCTACTTGGGATAAAAATTCTCTATATAAAAATGATTTCAGCATTAGTATAAATGTATCTGCCTCGAGCTTTTTGGAAGCCAATTTTTATGAATATGTCAACGGCTTATTAGAAAAACATAAAGTAGACATGAAACGAATTCGTTTAGAGCTAACTGAGCATACAATCATGGAAGATATTGAAAATGTAAAAGATATCCTTTCTCAATTTAGAGATAAAGGTATCAAAGTTATGATTGATGATTTTGGTACAGGATACTCTTCACTAAATTATTTACACAAATTACCATTAGACATTTTAAAAATAGATATGTCTTTTATCAAAGGTTTACCTAACGAATACAGCCAGCTAATGGTCAAAAGCATAGTATCCTTGGCTCATAATTTAGAATTAAAAGTTGTAGCAGAGGGGCTTGAGACAGCAGAACAACTAAAATATTTGCAAACATTAGGCTGTGAATACGCTCAAGGCTACTATTATAGTAAACCTTTGAATGCGCTCGAGCTCGAGCATGATTTTCTTTTTGAAGATAACATTATTAGCAAAACAAAAGATAATAAAGAATTAGCTTTAGAAACCTAAGGCTCAATAATCCTTGCAATTGCTGACATTTCTAAACCTAGTAAATAAAGTACATCATCTAAACTAAAAAAACCAGATAGCTTGTTGTTATCTGTATCTACTATTGGGTAACGTCGTAAGCCTTTATCTTTCATTACTTCTAAAGCCTCGAATAACTCTACCCCTTGGTTTAGAGTCACCAAATTGTCAGACATGACATCTCTAATTAGAGTATTTTTGGGATCCAAGCCTTCGTGAACAAGCCTTATAACAATGTCTCTATCCGTTAATATGCCAATTGGAATCTCATCTACTGCAACCACAACACTGCCAATATTTTTTTCGACCATTAACTTGGCAGCTTGGCTAACCGATTTATCAGGCTCAATTGTAATTACGTTATGATGTGCAAAACTGAGTAAGCTCATGTTTGTCTCCTAAGGTTTTATATTGAGGTTTTTTAGATTTCTCTAAACCTGTTTCAATATCTTTTATTTTATTCTTTGAAAGCATACTTTGAAAAGGGTAATCTGTCTTTTGCTTATCTGCTATAATGGTTTTTTCTACGGGCGCATCCAAGAAATCGGGGAAAAGTAAAAAACTGATAAAACTAGTAATAATAAGGGGGAAATAATAGGATATAAATTATGTTTATGAAGCGATATAGTAATCAGATAAGCAAT
>CAMZLP010000112.1 GCA_947311535.1 uncultured Deinococcota bacterium
TGCAGCCCAAGCACAAAAACTGGCACGCTTGGCAATGAAACAAGTGCAGCAGCGAACCAAAACTATGAAAAAATAAAAGTAAGCCCAGAAGCTGCTGCCAGAGCCATAGCTGCCCGCGAGCGTTTTAACCAAGAGCTACCAAGCCAGCCTTTTGAAGTTAGTATTGGCGGTATGACCTTTAAGATAGTACCAGGGCCAGACCCAGACCGCCCTAATAATCCTTTCCGATTAATGGAAGATAACTATACATTTTATGCTGACTACAGCCGAGTACCTATGAATAGACTGTATGAAGCAGTAGCAAAAAGTATAATTAGGGCTTCTTCGACAATCAAGTGGCGAGATATTATTGATAAAGAGGAGGATGTGAATAATTCATTTAAAATAATATCGATGCCAAACAGTAAATGGCTACGCGAGATTGCTAAGGAGTGTGACTTTCCTTGGGAAGCTTTGCTTGGTCTGGCTGGTGTCAAAGGTTTTGAAGATGTCAAGTGGGAAGACTACTGCCACCCCGGTGTTCCAAAAACACCCATTTATCGGCCAGTAAATGGTACTGATTATTAAACCAAAGACCTAATAAAATAAAAATTGTATGTTATTTAAAAATCTATTTGCCTTAATAAGAAAAACCCCCTTGCTTTTAACTTTTTTTAGTTTGTTGTTGTTTTCCTTGATAAACCCAGCCACGGCTATGGCTAGTACATATACCTATTGCAACCAAAGTGGTGATGTAATGAATTTTAACGGAGATGAGGTGCCAGGTAATCAGATATCACTTATTGAAGAGTGTCAGTGTGGTTGTATTCCGCCCTCAATTTATGGTGCAGCTGCTTGTAAAACTTGCTCTGGCGGTGGCCGACGGTACTTGCTCACCTAGATGCGGTACTAATCCGGCTGCTTCTATCCAAGGGGTTTAAACCCCTTGGAGGGTTGATAAGATTACTGAGCACAAAGATTGTCATTTCGAACGTAGTTGAGAAATCTCCCGTTGGCTAAAATGCACAGGCATAAAGTAAGCTGTAAATTAAGCATTTTTAGAATTTATTGGCAGCACCCAACACTGGAGATGCCTCGACTCCTTGCAGTCGCTCGGCATGACAAATTAATTAGCGTAAAAAACCTAAATGATAAGCCATCAATTTAATCATTTCGGTTGTGAAAAGCTTGAGCTTATTATGACCACTATTAGAAAAAACAGGGGCAATTTCTACTTTATAGCCCAAACCTCTGGCCAAAAAACTACTCCTATAGCTGTGATAATCGTCGGTGACTAGGGTTATTTCTTTTTTAGGGACTAAGGCTCGAGCATAGTCCAAGTTCTCATAGCTGGTTCTACTGTGCTCTTCATAGCTAATATTAGTTTTATCAATCCCTTTTTGATTTAAATACCTTGCTCCCGAAAAGCCCTCGGAGTAGTTGTCACCCCGGAGCTTGCCACCTGTTAAAACAACTCTGCTAACACAGCCAGAATTAAAAAGCTCCAGAGCTCTGTCCAAACGGTGCTTAAAAGCTGGTGAGGGCAAACCGTTGTATTGGGCTGCACCCATTACCAAAGCGGTATCTGCTCGGCAGCTTAGGCCAGCGGCTTTGGGGTAATAAAGAATCCCAAAAGCGTCAATTAAAGCCAGCAGGCTATAAATTAGTACAAATATTAAAAATAAGTTGCGCCAAATTTGTATTCTAGAAGTAGTTTTAGTCGTCGGATAAGCGCGATTCAATCGCTCGAGCATGTGCCTCTAATCCTTCTCTGCGTGCCATTCTAATAGCTGCAGGGGCTAGTTCGTCAAAGACTTCTTTGTTCATATTGACCAAAGGAATAATTTTTTGAAAGTCACGGACATTAATCGAGCTAGAGAACCTAGCTGTGCCAGAAGTTGGCATTACGTGGCTGGGGCCAGCTATATAATCACCAATGGCCTCTAATGAATGATCGCCCAAGAAAATACCACCAGCATTTTTGACTTTTGGCAGCAATTCCCAAGGTTCTTTACAAAGCAAGCACAAGTGCTCGGGGGCATAGATGTTAGCTAGGTCTATGGCCTCGTCAAGGTCATGCACTAAAACAATATAACCGTTTTTAAGTGAAGTCTTGGCAGATTCGGCATTATTGTTTTTGCCATCGGCATCTTTTAAATGTTGCAGTTGGTAATGAATAACTTCTTTTACATCATCAATTAACGCTTTGCTAGTAGTCACTAAAACCGGTTGAGCGCCTTCGTGCTCGGCTTGGGCCAAGAGGTCAGCGACAACGTGCTGAAAGTCTGCCCAATCATCAGCGATGATTAAGGTCTCGGTTGGCCCTGGTAAAGACTCTATACCAACATCACCATAGACAAGCTTTTTGGCTGCCATAGTGTATTTATTGCCAGGGCCGACAATTTTATCAACTCTGGGGATAGTTTCGGTACCATAAGCCAAAGCAGCTATGCCAACCGCTCCGCCAATTCTATAAATAGCATTTATGCCCAAAAGCTCGGCTGTGCGGATAATCTCGGGGGCGATTTTACCTTCAGAATTGGGTGGGGTTATCAAAACGATATTTTCTACCCCAGCAACTTGGGCTGGTATTACGGTCATTAAAATGCTAGAAAATAAAGGAGCTTGCCCCCCCGGAATATAAGCGGCCACTCGCTCTATGGGGCGCATTATCTGGCCTAAAATCTCGCCATTTTCAGCGGCGATAAAGCCTTCTTTGTTTTGGTGTTCAAAATATCTACGTATGCGGATAGCTGCTAGCTTAATAGCTACTACCAGCTCATCATCAACTTCGGCTCGAGCATCTTCGAACCACTGCGCAGGAACTAAGGTATCTTTTAAACCGATGCCATCAAACTGCTGGCTATACTCAAAAACAGCCTCATCTCCCCTAGTTTTTATATCTCTGAGTATTTTCCAAACATCTTCAAAAGTTTGATCATCAATTTCTAAACCACGTTTTGCAAATATTTCTATGGCTTCTTTGGCATTTATTTCTTTCATAAAACTCTCCAAAACTCGTATCTAGCTACTATTCTAACCTGTTGCATAAAGATTATTTAAGACTTTTAGTTGCCAAACATTAATCCTTATAGCGATTATAATTGTTTTTATGAACGTAGTTATTATCGGGGCAGGTATTATTGGGGCAAGTATTGCTTACCACTTGAGCAAGCTAGGGTTAAATGTGACTCTGCTCGAGCGCAATCCTAACCCTGCTATGGGCAGCACCGCCAAGTCAGCGGCTGGCATTAGACATCAGTTTAGCCATATCCAAAATATTAAGATGTCTCAATACAGCGCCAAGGAATATGCTAATTTTGAGCAATTAACAGGCAGAAGCGCCAATTACCGCAAGCATGGTTATTTGTTTTTGATTGATAAAAATTTAGAAAAAGACTGGCAAAAACAGATGAAATTGCAGCGTAGCTTAGGGGTAGAGCTTGAATATTTAAGTGCAAATGAAACTAAGAAGCGTTTTGCTTATATTAATACTGAGGGCTTAGTAGGCTCGAGCCTAGGCCATGATGACGGCATAGTAGAGCCTAACGCCATAACATTTGGCTATATTAAAGCTGCTAAGGCCTTGGGGGCAAGGCTATTTTTGGATACAGAAGTCTTGAGTTTAAATTACAAAAATAATCAATGGCAAATAAAAAGCAAAAAACAAGATTTTATTGCCGATGCAATAATAAATGCCGCTGGTCCAAATGCTGCCAATATTGCCAAAATGGCAAATTTAAACATTCCCGTTTTGCCGTATCGGCGTAATATCTATATAACTGGACCGATAAAAGATTTCAAACATCCTAGCCCTTTAATAATTGATATGACTACGGGGGTATATTTGCGTAGTGAGGGTGAAAGGATAATATTTGGTTTATCTAATCATGATGAAATTGCAGCTTTTAATGAAACGGTAGATTGGGATTGGCTCGAGCATAACCTATCTTTAGCCCTCCCCCGTTTTCCTTTTTTAAATCATGCTGGGCTGGATTATAAATCATGCTGGGCTGGGCTTTATGCTATTACGCCCGACCACTTTCCAATTTTGGGTAAAATGCCAAATAGTAGTTTTTACAATGCCGTTGGCTTTTCTGGGCACGGTGTCCAACATGCTGCAGCCGTTGGTAAAATTTTAGCAGAAGAAGTTACTAAAAATACAGTCACAAGTTTTGATATTAATGATTTTAGATTTGAACGCTTTAGTAGAAAAAAGCAAATCTACGAACACAATATTGTCTAATTAAGAAATTTAAAAATGCTAAACTAGCTTTTATTATGAAATTAAATATCCTTTGGAATAATAAATATGGCTCTGACATAGCCAAAAAAAATAAACATCTACTAGCCAAGGGCTTTAGCTTAGAAGTTGCTACCGAAACTAAGGAGGCAAAGCAATACTTGCCCAATATAGATGTATTGGTTTCTGGCAATCCTGACGAAATACTCCTTGACTCGCCAAATTTAAAACATGTGATTGTGCCTTTTGTGGGTATAAACCCCAATTTACGTAAAAATATTTTGGCAAGACCACATTTAAAGCTCTATAACTCACACTTTAATGATGCTTTTGTGGCTCAGCACACTCTTGCACTGCTTTTAGCTTTGAGCAACAGAATTATAAAAGCTAATCAGACCTTAAAACAAGGAAATTGGCTTTGGGGTGAAGAAAATAAGACTTTAAGTCTGCAAAATAAAAGCTGCTTACTTCTTGGTTATGGTGCCATAGGCAAACAAATAGAAAAAACTATGCGTGCTTTAGGCATGAATATATCTATTGTAAAAAGAGACTTTAAAGAGATTGATAATGCGATTGTTTATCCAAAAGAAGATTTAAATACAGCTTTACAAAATGCTGACGTAATTATGCTTAGTTTACCTTTGACCACTGAAACAGAGAATTTGATAGATGAAAAAGCATTTGCAGCTATGAAGAAAGAAGCAATTATTATAAATGTAGGGCGGGGAAAGTTAATTGACCAGTTTGCACTATATCGGGCTTTAAAAAATAAGCAAATTTTTGGGGCTGGTATTGATGTTTGGTGGAATTACCCAAAAGAAGGCCAAAGAGAAAATACCTTGCCTAGTGAAGCAAAGTTGCACAAACTAGACAATATTATCATGAGCTCTCACCGAGCAAACAATGTAGCTAATTGGGAATATACAGCCTTTAAAGATGTTTTACAGACTCTTAAAGAAATTAGCCAAGGCAAAGAAAGAAATTTAGTGAATGTTAATAGAGGCTATTAGTCGGTAACTAAGCCATTTAGACAAAGGTCAAGAGAGGTTTTTAGTTCTTTTTGTATACAGCGCTCAGGGTGATAATTTGCCCAGTACAAAGTACTTAAGAATATACTGTTAGCAACTGTTCTTGATAATCGTTCGCTAGAATAGTCTTGACGTATTTGGCCTTGGGCTCGAGCCGATTCAAGATTCTGCTTAATTAATGGAACAATTGCCAAAGATAAAAAAGCATGTTTAGACCTATCTGAATTTGGGTTTAATAGCTCAAAGCAAATTGGCATTACCAAATGCTTATTTTCATAAGCAAATATTGCAAAACGCTCCGCAATGCAATAAATTATTTCTATGGGTGATTTATTAGCTAATTTTTTAGAAACTTCAAGTTCTAAAGAGTCAAAATACTGGGCCACATGAAAAATCAAAACTTCTTCCTTGTGCCTAAAGTAATTAAAGAAACTTCCCCGAGATACTCCCGCCATTGTCGCAATTTCTGATACGGTTGTATTATCAAAACCCTTTTCAGCAAAAAGTCGCATAGCATTAGCATAAATCTTAATCTTTACTTTTCTTTTCTTTTCTTCACGCACTTTCATAGCTTTAGACCCATCTAATTATTAGGAGCTGGTACAAAATCTAAAAAGATTTTATACCAGCTCTATTCTACCTTAAAAATAAGATAAAAGTATCTATTTGCTTCTAAGCTTGGGCAGATTTTGCCAAATCAACTAGCTTATTAAAAGCTGCTGGCTCTCTTACAGCCAAATCAGCTAATATTTTACGGTTAATTTCCACATTAGACTTACGCAAACCATGAATAAATCTTGAATAGCTTAAACCCTCTAAACGAGTTGCCGCATTAATACGAGATATCCACAAACGACGCATATCATTTTTCTTGTTTCTACGATCTCTATAAGCATAGTCACCAGCATTTAAAAGAGTTTGTTTGGCAGTACGTACACTTTTAGAACGTAAACCCCAAAAACCTTTTGCCCGCTTTAGAATCTTCTTATGCTTTTTACGACGTATAACACCTGTCTTTGATCTTGGCATTAAAAACCTCTAATCGTAAGGCAAGAGCTTTTTAATACGCTCCGCCTCTGGCTTAGCAATGATTAAACCATTGCGGCCCTGACGAGTCTGCTTTGCAGTGTTTTTGACTAGCAAGTGACGCTTCCCTGAGCGCTTTGCTTTTACCTTACCTCGCCCAGTGATTTTCACACGAGCTTTGGTGCCCTTATGGGTCTTTTGTTTAGGCATTTTATTTCTCCTTAGAAATACTTACTGTTTTAAAGCTTTTTTAGCTTTGGTTAAAAACAAATAGCTAGTTTTAGGCTGGCCTAAGAACCATATTCATATCCATTCCTGCTAAAGTCGGTGCCATATCTACAATGGCTATTTCTTTTAGCTGTTCTGACACTCTTTCTAGCAGCTCTTTGCCAAGTTCAGGATGGGTTCTTTCTCGACCACGAAACATAATTACAACTCTGACCTTATTACCGTTTTTCAAAAATCGCTTGATATGATTTACTTTAGTTTGGTAATCATGTTCTTCTATTTTGACCCTAAACTTAATCGCTTTCATTTCTTGCTGCTTTGAGCGTTTACGGGCTTCTTTGGCTTGTTGCTTCATTTCATAGCGATACTTGCCATAATCCATGAGCTTTGCAACAGGTGGACTGCTAGCAGCACCTACCAATACTAGATCAAGATTTTCAGATTTTGCTCTCGAGAGAGCATCTTTGGTATCTACGATTCCTTGTTGTTGGCCGTCAGATCCTATTAGGCGTACCTGCCTTGAGCGGATCCTATCGTTGACCAGAAGTTCTTTAGCTATAAACTTTACCTCCAAAGTAAAATTGCTGTTAATATCAAACAGCCGCATAATTTTAGCAGAAATAATACTTATTAGCAATCGCTAACAATCTTTACTGCATATAAAAACCGATATGTGATATCTTGAGCTATGTTTATTATAGCATCAAATCAAGAAATCCTCAAGCTTTTGCAAGAAAATACTAGTATTGCAGTACTAGGTTCACATGAGAATAAAGAAAAAGCAGCTTGCTATGTTCCAAGCTATTTAAAAGAAAATGATTATAAGATTTATCCAGTCAACCCTAAATATGTAGCTGATAAGTTAGAATTATTTGGGCAAAAAGTTGTTGCAAATTTAACTGATTTAGAACAAAAAATTGATATCGTAAATATTTTTCGTAAATCCGAAGATTTAGAAGCCCCTCTTGAAGATATTTTGGCAATGAAGCATCTGCCAAAACTAGTGTGGTTGCAATTAGGCATAAAAAATAATGAAATTGCCAAACGTTTATCTGAGCAAGGAATTGATGTCGTGCAAGATAAGTGCATGCTGGCCAAGCACAAACGTTTAATTGCTAAAACATCATGAATCTTTCTTTAGGCTATTCACCATGTCCAAATGATAGTTTTATTTTTTATGCGCTTGCCAATCAAAAAATTGCAAAAAATATCAATTGGGATATTAGGCTTTTAGATGTTGAAGCTTTAAATCAGTTAGCTAAGATGAGTGTTTTAGACTTGAGTAAAATTAGCTATCATGCCTATGGCCATTTTGCCAAAGAGTACATAATGCTTAGTGCTGGTGGTGCTCTTGGTAAAGGGGTTGGGCCTTTAATTGTTAGTAAAGATAATTTAACAGATTTAAATAATAAAGTTATTGCCATACCTGGTGAACTAACTACTGCTAATTTGTTACTTAAATTATCACAAAATAAAAATATTAAAACTATAGAACTACGCTATGACAAAATAATGCCAGCGGTAGCTGCTGGGCAAGTAGATGCAGGTTTAATTATCCATGAGTCTCGATTTACTTTTGCTAATTATGGCTTAAAACAATACTTGGATTTAGGTGATTGGTGGGAAAAGGAAACTGGTCATCTGCTACCCCTAGGTGGCATAATGGCTAAGCGCAGTTTAGGAACTAAGGTTTTAAGAGAAATAAATACTGCCCTAAAAGATAGCATTGCTTATGCTTATCAAAATCGCCAAGAGGCCCAGCCTTATATAGCCAAACATGCTACCGAAATGAGCCAAGAGGTTATGCAAAAACATATTGATTTATATGTTAACGACTATTCTATTGACCTTGCCAAGGCAGGCAAGGCAGCGGTAATAGATATCTTTGCTCGAGCCCAATCACGTGGATTTATAGCTGAAATTAATGAACCATTGTTCTTAGACTAATTACACTTAAAGGCCTAAAAACAGGTTAAGCTAAAGCAAATGTGGATATCGACTCGAGCACAATATGGTATGAGAGCACTTGTAGAAATTGCCCGCAATGGCGACAAACCCCTTAGCCTAAAAGTTGTCTCAGAAAGACAGAAAATTAGCTATGACTATTTAGAGCAGTTAATTGCTGTTTTAAGGAAAAATGGCTATCTTATCTCTACCCGCGGTGCTTATGGTGGCTACCGAGTGAGCAAACCTTTAAATGAAATCACTTCTTTAGAAATTGTTGAATTATTAGAAGGCGGTCTCTCGCCTGTTGATTGCATAGAAAACGGGCAATCTTGCTATTTTAGCGGCAATTGCTCCACTGAACCACTTTGGCAAGAGATTGATATTGCTGTTAGGAAAGTTTTATCTTCTACCACTTTGGCAGATTTAGTTGCTAAAAAAGAACTAATTGAAATTGAACAATTACCCAAACAATTTACAAATTAAATGCCAATCTACTTAGACTACGCAGCTACTACCCCCATTGACCCAGATGTCTTTGAGGCTATGTTGCCATTTTTAAAAGATGATTTTGCTAACCCTGCCAGCTTGCACCAAATGGGTCAAAAAAGCCGTAAAGCTGTAGAGAACGCTCGGGAGCAAGTTGCTAATGCTATTGGGGCAAATAGTAAAGAGATTATTTTTAATGCTGGAGCTACTGAAAGTATTAATCATGTTTTACAATCTATCGCCCATAAATATCCTAATAAAAAGATTATTAGCAGTCAGCTCGAGCATGCCGCTACAATATCTACTCTAAATTCATTGGCAGCAAATGGTCATGAAGTTGTGTTTTTAAGCCCTGACCAAAATGCTGCAATTAGCCCCGAGGCTCTGTTAAAAGAAATTGATAACAATACAGCCTTAGTTAGCCTAATGCTTGTTAATAATGAAACCGGAGCAATAACAGATATTGCTAAAATTTCAGAAATTGCTAAAAGTTTTGGTGCTTTAGTATTTTCTGATGCAGTGCAAGCCTTTGGGCTGCAAGACTTAAATGTAAATAAGCTCGGAGTTGACTTTTTAGCACTATCGGGGCATAAGATTTATGGACCAAAGGGTGTTGGGGTTTTATATATTAGAGACGGCTTAGAAATTGACTCTTTTGTTAAAGGTGGCAAGCAAGAACGGGGTTTGCGTGCCGGAACCCTTAATACAGCTGCAATTGTGGCTATGGGTAAAGCTAGTGAATTAGCCACAAAAGATTTAGAAATAAATTACAAGCATCTTAGTAAAATACAAAAACAATTTGAAAAAGAATTATTAGAAAATATTTTAGATATTGAAATTAATGCTCTTAATACTGAGCGCAGCCCCAAGCAAACTAATATTTGGGTTAAAGGTATTGATGGCGAGGCTTTATTATTTACGCTAGATTTATTAGGGGTTTATGCTAGTGCTGGCTCGGCTTGCTCGGCGGGTAGCCTCGAGCCCAGCCATGTTTTAACTGCTATGGGCTTGTCCAAAGACCAAGCTAAAGCTAGTATTAGGTTTTCTTTTGGAAAATATACTTTTGACAAAGAAACCCATAAAGCCGCATTATTATTTAAAGAAGCAGTTGAAAGATGTCGCAAATTTGCATAAGATAAATAACTTAGTTTTAACTAAGAAAAGCCACCGTAATATCTTTAAGATATGTTATTCTAGAACAATGATTGCGAAAGGTAATAAATGGAAACAGTAGATTTTAGTAGCTTTGCCATTAAATTTAAAAAACTCAAAGATACTATAAGGCAAGTAATTTTAGGACAAGATGAGGTTGTTGAGGACTTATTGATTGCAGCTTTGGCACAAGGCCATGTTTTGCTAGAGGGCGCTCCTGGATTGGGTAAAACTCGCTTAGTGCGGGCACTTTCAGAAAGCTGTGAACTAAGTTTTGGTAGAATTCAATTCACACCAGATTTAATGCCTGCTGATGTCACTGGTACGCAAGTCTTAGTAGAAGATAAGGGAAGTACTCGCTTTGAATTTCAAAAGGGGCCGATTTTTAATCAAATTGTATTAGCTGATGAAATTAATAGAGCAACTCCAAAAACCCAATCTGCCCTTTTAGAAGCAATGCAAGAAAGATCGGTAACTGCTTCTGGCAAACACTATGATTTAGAGCAGCCTTTTATGGTTTTAGCAACTCAAAACCCAATTGAGATGGAAGGTACTTACCCTCTTCCTGAAGCTCAGTTAGATAGATTTTTATTCAAAATCAACATTAATAGGCCAGATAAAGAGACTTTAAAACGAATCTTATTAACTACAACAGGTAGTAAAGATACTGTTATAAGCCCGGTATTTAAGCGTGATGAGATGCTAGAATTACAAAAAATGCTTAGAGCAGTACCTATTGCTGAACGTGGCGTTGATTATATTGTTAACGTTGTTGATGCTAGCCATGACCACCCAATGGTTCGTTTAGGAGCTAGCCCACGTGGAGCCCAGGCTATTGCGCTTGCTGCTAAAGGTTATGCCTTAGCTAATGGGCGACCTAATGTAGAGTTAGAAGATATAAAACGTGCAACTTTACCAGCTCTTAGGCACAGAATATTACTAAGCTTTGAAGCTGAAGTAGAAGCAATTGACCCTGATCAAATCATCAACGAAATATTAAACGAATTAGAACTCTAAAAACTATGGGGAATTATAAAGAGAGGAACTTAGGGATTACAAATTGGGGAGAGTTTTACCTTTTGCCTTCAAATATTCTTGCCATAGGTCAAAAAGCACTTTCTTTAGTATTTCCTAGAGAGATAGTTAAATGATTAGCCCAAGAATGCGATTAGTTTTGGATAGATATACTCTTGCTTCTAAAGCTTTAAGCCGCCATAGTGGCGAAAGAATGGCTACTGAAGCCGGCCAAAGTGTAGAATTTCATGATTTTAGGCCTTATCAGAAGGGTGACGAGCTTAGATATGTAGATTGGAAAGTCTATGCGAGAACTGGCAAAATCTATACTAGGCTTTACCAAGCAGAGCGTAATATTGCTCTTTATCTTGTTTTGGATACTAGCCCAAGTATGTCCATAGGTCATAAGGCCAAATTTGCTACGATTGTCGCAAATATGATTAGCTATGTTGCCCAAAAAGATAGCTTATGCCAAGTCTTTTTATTTAATGGTGATTTTAGCCAAGCCGCCCACGGACGCAATAAAGTTTCTGATACTTGGTCATTTATTGATGCTGCCCCAGCTGTATCTGCGGAACCTAGCCCAGTAGCTGCCATTAAAAATTTTGCTTTAAATTCCAAATTTGGCTCTGGTTCTGGCTTGGCTCTAATTATTTCTGACCTTTTTGACGAAGCATCATTGCGACCTGCCCTAAGCGCTTTACGAGCTAGGGGCTTAGATGCTAGTTTTTTACAAATAATGGCCGAAGAAGACATTCATCCTGAAGAGGATAGGCTCGAGCTTATAGACATAGAAACAAATAATAGCTTGAGAGTTAGTGTTGACGAAGTCAGAGCTTATAAGCAAGCTGTTCATAAATTTTTAGCTAGAACACGTTCTAGTATTATGCAGGCAAAATTTAAACATTTGCTACTTATCTCGGTTGATAGTGATGACAATCTGCTCGAGCAAAAAGCATTTTATGAATTGATAAAAGCATCTATATTAGTTAAACGCTAAACTAGTTTTTTAAGTAGATTCTTCTTTACTTAGTTCCTCATTAGTAGCTGACACGCCCTCTTCGTTTACTTCATTATCTGCATCTTCAGCAAATAAATCTGGCTCAGGTTCTTCGGTTTTTTGTTTTACCCCAATATACTCTAATAGAACTGGTTGAGACTCCACATTTTCCAAACGCTTGTGCAGCTCTTCTTCACCAACAAGCTTATAAGCACCTTTTTCTAAATGGTCATAAACATTTTTATAACTACTAGTCAATTGATTCACCATTGCTGCAGTTTCTACAAAATGATCACTCACTTCAGTTCGATAATTTGCAAATTCTTCTTCTAAAGCGATTAATTTTTCTTGCTCTTCTTTATTATCTTTTTTAAACATTGCAGACACTAAAAAACCAATCAAAACTCCAACAACTAGGCTAATCAACGCAGTAATAAATATCATCAACCAATTTACATCCATTTTGTCTCCTCTAGCCCCCAATAGGCAGCATATCAATTATATATTAACAAAATGTCTTAAACTGGACTTGTATATGCATATTTACAAAAGAGTTTTCTTACAAGAAATAGAAGCTAGCCTGATAGCTACTAGCTATTCCAAGGGCTGCTTACGGCGAGCTAGCTCCATAGAAAGATTGCTAGCTAACAGTTTGGCTAGCTTAGATAAAGATTTTCAAACTAATGCCATAAATCTTTTGATACTTAGTAAAAATGACTGGCAAAAAATGTTTAGTTATCGTTATGGTTTAGCAACTCTAAAAACAAATAAGAATACCGTTTCTATATTGGCTCCTGTGCAATACCCCCATCAACTCTTACATAGTTTTGATGGCTTACTATTATTAGTCAGAGAATACGGCTTAAAGCCAAGTGCTGAGTTGCACGAATATTTGGATTTATTAATTTTGTTAGAATTCATTAGAGCTGTGCTTATTACAAATAATCAAAAAGATAACTTAGAAATCCAAGCTAGTGGGCTATTTTGGCAACTGTCATCTGATTTAGATTTATCTGAACTTGCCGATAGAATCTATAACTGGGTTAGAATATTTAATAGTATTTTTGAAAAAAAATTAATAAAGTGTAATCGCAACAAATTAGCAATCAAAAATAAATTGGCTTTGTATTCATTTTATCTATCTGAAGCAAAATAATACCAAAGTCAAGCAAGATTTTAATTTTTTATCAATATTAATGAGTAAAAAGGAGATGCCAAAACATTAAAATCAGAACATTTTCACTCTGATTTAACGAGGACTTGGGTTTTTCAAACTCTGGCTAATTTCTAGATATTGAAACCCTAGCTGTGTTTTAGTTTCACCTTCACAGCGATCTATCAATTCTTTAGCTTTAACTAAGATAGTCGTAGCGAGTTCAAATTCTGAGAATTCCATAGCGCTTTGAGCATATTTCAAACTAGCTAAGGCTAGTAGTCTTGGGGCAAGTTCGAGCCCAAGCACAATATCAAAATACTTACTTGAGTCTTCAATATTTTTGTTTTTGGCATTGGTTTCGGCGAGTCTTAACAAATGAGGATAAGCAGCCTCATGGAAATTGCCCTTGATAAAATGCTTGGCAATCTCCTTGGGCATTTGGCTGGCATATGTTTCTAACCAGCTAGCAATTTTTAAATGTATACGCGAGCGTTCACTGTTTGGAATTGTTTTTAATACAGCTTGATGAATTAATTTGCTTTGGAATTTGTATTGAGTTTCGTAAGCTATGCTCGAGCTTTCATCAACAATCAAAATTTTATCAGCTAAAATCTCGGTTAAAAATTTAACCTTAGTTTCACCAACTAGCTCAGTTATCAGGCTTTTCCACGAAATAAAACCAATAAGAGCACAGTAGCCTAAAACCTGCTTGGCTATTGGAGATAATTTATCAAAACGTGCTTGTAACAGTGAGCCTAAAGAACTACTAAAATTACTATCTTGCAAGCTTAAACTTCTACCCAATTCAAGAATATTAGCAGGGACTCTACCCACCTGCGAAACAAGGGCTTGACTAGCCACTTTGAGCTTAGGATCTGCGATTTGGTTTATTAATTCTAAGGCTTGGTTTTGCTCGAGCCTCTCCAAGTTTAATATATTATCTGCTTCGGTATATCTTTTTCTATTAGTACGTATTATAAAAATTGAAGCGTCTAAATCATTTAAAAGTTCTAAAAATATACCTAGCCTCGAGCCTCTGGAACTGTGCTCCACAATAATTACTAAGGTTTTTTGTTCTATAACTGTAATTGCATATAAAAGGTCACGCCATGCTAAAAAACTCCTCTCTATTTTCCTACGCTCGAGCCTTTGCCAATTAGGCTTGGTTTTAAATCCTAGACTCTCAAGAATATATTTTTGCCAGCGTTCTTCGTCTTGCAAACAAGTTCTTAAATATTTGCCAATTTTTACTTCAAAATCAGTATCATTATTAACTTTCTCAAGTAATATTTGCTTAGCAAATTGCCGCCATATTCCCTCAATATTTAAAAATAGTTCTTCAATCTTTACAATGGTTACATTCTTATCAATGATTCTCTTACAAAATTCATCAGCTAATCTAGTCTTACCTATGCCAGCTTCACCTGTTAGCCAAAGTGTTTCAGATTTACTATGTTTTTCTACCTTAGCAAAAATATTATCAAGAATTCCAAGCTCTAAATCTCGACCAATAAATTTTATATTTTGATATGGGTCCTTAGCTTCTGCAGATTTAAGAGAGATTAACTTATATAATTTATCTATATCTGGATAGCTTTTTAAAGATATATTCTCCAATTCTTCATAATATAATTTATGAGCAGTTTCAGCGTAGGTCACAGGCCCTACCCATACTTCACCTGGCAAAGCAGCTGCTTCTATTCTAGATGCCAAATTAACAGCACTACCCATAACTGTATATTCTTGTACTCTACCAGAGCCAATAGAACCAGCTATCACCGTACCAGTGTTAACACCAGCCCGACCCTTAAGATCAATTTCCCTGCTATCTCCAATAGCTTCTATTTTACGCAGGCTTTTAAAACTAGCTTTCACAGCCCTGTAAGCATCATCAGGATGAGAATGCGGTGCTCCAAACAATGCTATTAGCCCGTCTCCGGTAAATGCATCAACATAGCCATCATAGTCTTCAATAATATTTGCGACAACAGTCAATACTTCATCGGCTAAGTCACGCAAATCTTCGGCTGCAAAGCCATGTGTGAGTGTGCTAAAACCACTTAAATCAATAAAAACAATGCTTACTTTACGTCTTTCACGCCTGAGCTCAGTAGCTTCTAAAGGTAGACCACAGTTTCCACAAAAGTTCATGCCTTTTGGATTAATAGTAGAGCATTCTTTACAGCGCATTTTCTTGATTATAATATTTTAGTAAAAAATATGGAGTTAGTAATTACTCTTAATTATTTAAGCGTTAAAAACCTAATATTTTGGATGGGTCAACAGGGTTACCAGCATTATAAGTAAAAAATTTCAAAATATTAGATTTGGTCAGGCTGCCTCCACCCAAATAACCTAATAGTTGTTTTTGGCTTACAGTATTACCAATTTTAACTTGGGTTGGGTTTTGCAAATTCAAATAAGCAGTCGTAATACCATCAGCATGTAAAATAGTAACCATATAGCCATCATTTGCACCCATATTGATTACATCTTGAACTACCCCAGCCTGAGCAGCGTAAACAGGTGCACCACCTCGTACAGCAGCTAAAGCCAAACCATAAAAGCCGTTGCTGCCATATTCACTTGTTAAAGCTGGGTTCTCTATCGGGTAAATATAGCTAGACTTAAGTTCTGGTAATTCTTTTTGCCTAGCAGCAATCTGAGACTCGAGTTTGTTAATTGCTTGGGCATTTTCACGTTTATCTTTATCAGTTTGGGCTCGAGTTGCTTGTCGTTTTTTCTCTTCTAATTGTCTTTTTAACTCAGCGATATCAGTTTGGGCTCGAGCAATATTTTCTTCTATTCTAGCTTCATCTTTTAATTTGGCAGCTCGCAAGGCTAGCCTACCCTCTCGGCTAGACTCGAGCCCAGCAATTATATTATCTAGCTCCTCTTTCTTCTCGGCTAGTAATATTTGATTCTGAGCCAATTCATCACTTTTTTGCTTAGCCTCATTAAGATGAGCTCTTTGCAAGCTCTGAGTTTCTACCAAAGTATTAGTTTGTTCTTCAAGTCTATTTATCAAGTTTAAATCACGCTCTGACAAAAGCTTTAAATAGTAGTTTTTAACCTGAATATCATGTAATGAAAGCACTTCTGAAAAGGCTTGGCTAAATCTGTTGCCATTGGCTCTGTAAAGCTGTCTAAGCAAGTTTCTAACTTGCTCTCTGAGTTTCTCAAATTGACTTTCTAAAACGTTGATTTCCAAATCTCTATTATCAATAGAGGCTGTTAGCCGCTTTACCTCGGCCTCTAATATTTTTTGTTCTGCTTGCAGTTTTGCTAGCTCACTTGATAATTTATCTCTAGCAAGTATTTTTGCATCGAGCTCGAGTCTATCTGTGCCTAAATCAATCTCAATCTGTTCAATTTCTGCTTTCCTTTTTAATAGTTCAATTTGTCTTTGATTAATTGCTTCTTGCAAATTATTTATTTGGCTTTGCTCTTGGGCTAAGACCAAAAAACAAAATAAGAATATGGTCATTATCTTTACTACTTTAGTCATTCGTTTTTCTCACGTAGATATTGTGTTACAGAAAATGTTGCGCCTACTAAACCAACTAATAGTGACAATGAAAATAGTAAGACCGCAACCCTAATTAATGTTCCTAAATCACGTTGAAATGGAAAAAATGGGAACTTTTCTGAAAGGCTTAAGATTATGTAGTAGTAGCTTGGTGCTACTAATAGCAAAGTTAGTACGGCACTCAATAAACCTAATAAAAACCCTTCTAACAAATAAGGCCCACGTATAAATTCTTTGGTAGCACCTACTAAACGCATTACTTCGATTTCTTGCTGCCTTGCTGTTATGGCCGCTCTGATAGAGTTTATAATTGCAAATAAGCTACTAATTAGCAAAATCACAATCAAGCTTAGGCCAATAATACGTACTGCATTGCTAACTGCCAAATAAGTTTCAGCAGCACTGCTACCATCAGTAACATGGCTTATTCCATTTAATTGTCTCAATCGATAGCTTATTTCTGGGGTTAGTGCAGGGTTTAAAACTCTAATATCAAATCGATTCTCAAGTGGGTTGCCAATTATATCAGCCAGAGATTTGGTTTCGGGGATATTTCCTTCAAGAATAGCAAGGCCTTGTTCTTTAGGAACAAAAGCTATTTTGTCAACTTCAGTCCATTTTTCAATTATTGATTTAATCTGTTGTGGGTTTGCAGCATCGCCTAAAAATACTGAAATCTCTAACTCATTACGAACAGAATCTAAGAATGAATTTAGATTTAGTGTAAGCAGGCTAAAACCCGATAAAACCATTAAAGATAACGTCATTGTGGCAATAGTAGACACACTAGCAATCCAATTAGTTCTAATTGCCCTATGTGCCTGTTTTATAATGTACATAACCACCCCTTAAAAAAATCCACCAACCCAAACCTAATATATCTTATTATTTATAATAAAAGGTGAGAATCGGGTGTCGTTTTAGTTTTTAGACTTTAAATTAAAAATACATCTTAGCTTTCTTCCCTTTTATAGTTGCTCGTCTTGCCTAATCCTTGCTTATAGTCCTAAATAATTTTCAATTTGGCAATTCATCTGGTTCTCAATATTAATAATTTAAAAAAGCTATTTTAGAGCATTTATTACAGCATCTGTAAACTCACTGGTACTTGCCTTACCGCCTAAATCAGGGGTTAATGGCCCTGTTTTTAATACTTTATTAATGACTTCGTCCAATCTTTTCGCCGCCTCAGATTCTCCAATATGCTCGAGCATCATCGCAGCAGTAAGTATAGTAGCTGTTGGGTTTGATATACCTTTGCCATAAATATCAGGAGCAGAACCATGCACAGGCTCAAATATTGCATATTGTTCACCAATATTAGCACTAGGTGCCAAGCCCAAACCACCAACTAAGCCAGCCATCAAATCGCTTAAAATATCACCAAAAAGATTAGTAGTAACTAAAACATCAAAACTACTCGGATATTTAACTAATCTCATAGCAGCCGCATCAACAATTACATCATAAGTATTAACATCAGGATAGTCTTCAGCAGCTTCCATGGCTGTATCTAAAAATAGACCTGTAGTAAGAGGTAAAACATTAGCCTTATGAATAATCGCCAGCTCTTTTTTACGCTTTTGAGCTTGGGCTAATGCAACTCTGGCAATACGGTTACTTGCAGATTTAGTTACCACTGCATCAGCAATAGCCACATCATCATAGCGGCGTTCACGTTCAACATATAATCCCTGAGTGTTTTCACGAACCATCAGCATATCCACATTTTCTAAGCAACCTGCCACTGGTCGGGTTTTTGCTGGTCTTAAGTTTGCAAATAAATTTAACTCTCTACGCATATAACGAATTGCGCCCTGAAAGCCTTCAACTTTTTTACTGGGGCTGGTAAATGCCCCAGCTAAGCAAGAATCACTTGACCTAATTTTATCTAAAGTTTCGTCAGGTACACTTTTGCCGGTTTTTAAAAAAGTATCCCAGCCTGCTTCAGCGTAATCAAATTTTAAATCTAGATCTAATACTTTTAGTACCTTTATTGTACTCCCAATCACTTCTTTGCCAATACCGTCCCCAGCAATCACAGATATTTTATACATTTTTATTTGCTCCTTCAAATATCAATGGTCTTTATCAAATAAGCCACAGTTTATTAGATATTATGTCAAAGAATTAGATATGTGGGTAATTTGTTACTAAGCTTTTAGAAACTATGTTATAAATTTAGCTAATTGACTAGTGAAGAACCACAATTTGACTAGTGGAGAACTACAATGAGTGCTTTAAAAGGACAATTAGAAAGAGGCAAAACTGCCAACTTATTGCAATACTTACAAATGAATGAAGCAAGTGGTTGCTTAAGCCTGAGCCATCCACATGGAACTCGAGCCTATATCTTTTTAGAACATGGTGAGCCTATGCACATTAGTTTAGGTAAACCAGGCACCAAAGGTTTAAAAACTGATTCTGAGGCACTAGCTTTAATTTTCACTTGGAGCAAAGGTCAATACATTTTTCAAAATGATATTGCAAGCCCAATCAAAACTATCAACGCTAGCCTTAGCAGCTTGCTTATGTCAGCTAGTGTAAGGCTAGATGAACAAAAACGCAGTGGCAGCAAACTTCTCTTTGGTGGCAGTATTTTGGTAACTGAGCAAATCATAATAGATGGTTCCGAAAATCTGGAGCTCAGTATTTTGGCCACTCGGATATTATCTCAACTTGATGGCATCTCTAATTTAGAAGAAATTGCCGATAATTTAGAAGAACCCCTAGAAGATGTTATAGAAGTTGCTGAAGATTTACAACTACAACTTCTAGCAACTGCAAAAGTAGCAACTATTAACAAAGAATTTTTGAATGAGCTCGAGCATATTGTAACTAATATAATGGGGCCAATTGGTGGCATTGTCGTTGACGATGTTCTCTATAGATTTGGGATTTTGGATAAAAAGGTACCAGTTCGTTCTTTAGAAGAAATAATACTTGAACTCTCAAACGAATTAAAAAACAAGGCTTGGCGTAATGATTTTGAGAACAAAAGCCATTTACTACTCAACAAATATGGTTTAAAGCTATAAAAATAATTAAATTCTGCTAAAATATTTGGTAAATTTGGGGCTTTTAGGTATAGTAATTAAAATGTCCGTTGAATACTACGTTGTTGAATTAAATAATAATTTTTCAGATGATGAAGCTGTTACAGCTAATGTTACAGCTAAAATCGCCGAAGTTTTTTCGATAGACCCCAGAAAAGCAAATCTATTGCTTAGCCGAGCTCCTGGAGCAATCACCAAACCAATTCCAAGAGCCGAAGCTGAGCTCATTGCAGCTCGATTTCGCAGAGCCGGTCTTAAAGTCATCTTAAAGAAACTTGACTCCAGCGATAACCCTGACTCTACTAACTCAGGAGCCAGGCATTCACAAGATATACCAAATAATATATCTTTGCCTAAAAGACAGACCTTAGAATCTACAATTAGCCAAAGCCCAGCCATTCTTAGTAAGAGCAAATCTTCATTAAAGTTACGTCTATTAGGAACAAGCCTAGTTGCTTGCTTAGCTATAGCTGCTTTATTTCTATTTTTCTTTTTAATTAGTTCAGCCAGTCCTGAGCAAACTGAAATAAAAAACTGGCAAAGCCACCTACCGCTGATACTAGCATCAATTTTTGCATTAACCGTAGCTCTACCAATCTTTTACATTAGTTACAAGAGTTATCGCCAAATAAATTAAGGCATTGGGTGGGCTCGAGCCAATTCGATAACCTCGGCTTTAACGCTTAAAGCATCTTCGCCAGATAAACTACGATGAATTAATTCGGCAATTTTAGCCATATCTTTTAGCCCAAAACCACGACTAGTTAAGGCAGCTGTACCAATTCTTATACCACTTGTTATCCAAGGTTTTTCTGGATCGTAGGGAATCATACTTTTACTTATAGTAATATGAGATTTACCCAAAAGGCTATTGGCTTTTTTACCCGTTATATTTTTAGGACGCAAATCTAGCAAAAACATATGGTTATCAGTTCCACCAGATACCACTCTGTAACCCAAATCTGATAGCTCTTGAGCCAAGGCTTTTGAATTATCAATTACCGCTTTGGCATAAGTTTTAAAATCTGGCTGCAAGGCCTCAAAAAAAGCTACTGCTTTGGCAGCGATTAGATGCTCTAATGGGCCGCCCTGAGCACCTGGAAAAATACTGCGGTCAATCTTTTTAGCAACCTCATCATCATTGGACATAATCAAACCACCACGTGGGCCACGTAGGGTTTTATGAGTAGTTGTAGTAACAACATGAGCATGTGGAAACGGTGATGGATGATAGCCGGTAGCCACCAAACCAGCAATATGAGCAATATCAGCCATCAGGTAAGCACCAACTGCATCTGCGGCTTCACGAAATTTAGCAAAATCAATAGTACGGCTATAAGCCGAGGCTCCTGCAATAATCATTTTAGGTTTATGCTCTATTGCAATTTCTTTTAATAAATCATAGTCAATCATTTCTGTTTTTGCATCAACAGGATAGCTAACTATATTGTACTGTTTACCAGAAAAATTCACTGGTGAACCATGAGTCAAATGCCCCCCATGGGCCAAATCCATACCCAAAACAGTATCCCCAGGTTGCAATAAAGCAAAATATACCGCTAGGTTTGCGCTCGAGCCTGAATGAGCTTGTACATTAGCCCAGCTACAACCAAAAAGTTCTTTTGCCCTATCAATTGCTATTTGCTCTACTTTATCAACAACTTCACAACCGCCATAATAACGCTTGCCCGGATAGCCTTCGGCATATTTATTGGTAAGAATACTACCAGTGGCCTCCATTACCGCTTGCGAAGTAAAATTCTCACTTGCAATAAGCTCGAGTCCATCGCGTTGTCTATTTGCCTCTTCTTGAATTAAATCAAATATTTCTGTATCTCTTTTTTCTTTCATAAAAACACAATAACAAGATATTAGAATGATTTTGGTCTTGTTCTTATAAAAACTATACAGCTTATATTCTTTAGCTTTTGATAAAAAAAGCTAAAGAATACAAGCAGATTCAAAAACACAGAAACTTTAATATCTAACAGATATATTTATTTACCTTCTGTTCACAAGATGAAGCAATTTCTTCAAAATGTTGAATACTAAAGCAAGCCTATATCTGGCATAAGCAAGTATAAAAATAAAATTTAACCAATCATTTTTTCTGGCACAACAATTTTATCAAATTCTTCTTCTGTTAAATAGCCAAGCTTAATAGCAGTTTCTTTTAAACGCCAACCTTTTTCATGAGCTGTCTGAGCAATTTCGGCAGCTTTGTAGTAACCGATATGAGTGTTTAGGGCCGTAACAAGCATTAGCGAATTATCCAAATGCATTTTTATACGTTCATCATTGGCAACTAAACCTTGGACTAGCTTCTCATCAAACGAAGCACTGGCATCAGCTAACAGTTTTGCAGAGGTCAGAAGATTATAAATCATCACAGGCATAAATACATTCAACTGAAAATGTCCATGAGTACCAGAAATTGAAATTGCAGTATCATTACCAATTACTTGAGCACAAACCATGGTTAGTGCTTCAGCTTGGGTTGGGTTTACTTTTCCAGGCATAATTGAAGACCCAGGTTCATTGGCAGGCAGGCTTATTTCACCCAAAGAGCAACGAGGCCCCGAGGCTAACAAACGAATATTATTGGCAATATGCATTAGGCTAACTGCCAAGCGTTTTAAAGCTCCATGAGTTTCTACAATGGCATCATGAGCGCTTAAAACTTCAAATTTATTATCAGCGGTTCTAAATGGATGGCCGGTTAACTCAGCAATTTTGGCAGCTACATTTTTGCTGTACCCTTTTGGAGTATTTAAGCCTGTTCCTACAGCAGTACCGCCTAAAGCTAATTCTGATAAATGTTCTAAAGTAGCTTTTATTGCCTCTACTGATTTTTGTATTTGAGTTGCATAACCAGACAGCTCTTGACCTAAACTAATAGGAGTTGCATCCATTAAATGGGTTCGACCAATTTTGACTAAGCCCATATATTCTATTGATTTTTGCTCCAATGATTTTTGTAAGTTTTCTACTCTTGGTAGCATATATTCTACAATTGCCTCATAAGCCGCAATATGCATGGCTGTTGGAAAGGTGTCATTTGATGATTGAGATTTATTGACATCATCATTTGGATGAATAGGAGTTTTTGAACCTAGTTCGCCACCTAATAGTTCAATTGCCCGATTGGCAATTACTTCGTTAACATTCATATTGCTCTGTGTACCTGAGCCAGTTTGCCAAACAACCAATGGAAAGTGCTCATCTAATTTACCAGCTAATATTTCATCTGTGACCTTAGAAATAATATCACTTTTATCTTTGGGGAAATCTGTGAGTTCTGCATTTGTTAGGGCCGCAGCTTTCTTCAAAACTGCAAAAGCCCTTATTATTTCGGTCGGCATTTTTTGCCCCCCGATTTTAAAGTTTTCAAAACTACGCTGTGTTTGGGCTCCCCAGTATTTATCACTCGGGACTTTTACTTCACCTAAGGTATCCTTCTCAATACGATAATCCATAATATTCCTCCAATAGCTATATGCTAGCTTAAATAAATACTAAATTATCTTTATTCTTTTCGACTTTATACAAAGCGTTCTAAAATTATTAGATATTTAGCTTGATTATCACTTATTTTGGAATTTTCAGAAGCGGTTATTTCTGCTAGACTGAAGTATTATGAATTTTTACCCCTTAAAGCTGAGTTATCATATCCGCAATTATTATTTTGGCGAAGAGCTTATTCTTGATTACAAAAACAATTTACCAAAGGGTCGAATTGCTGAGACTTGGGAAATCAGCGATTATAAAGATACAACCGCAAAAATACTAAACGGTAAATTTGCGGGTAAAACATTACATGAATTAATAGAAAGCTACCCCAGTGAGATAGTTGCAAATAGCTGGGCTGGTCCACATTTCCCAATTTTGGCTAAGTTTTTAGATGCCTCGCATATGTTGCCAGTGCATTTGCATGCTGACGACATAACCGCCAAAGAAAAATATAACGAGCCTAATGGCAAGACCGAAGCTTGGTATATTTTATGGGCAGCTGAGAATGCTAGTATTTTAGTAGGTATAAAAGATGGCTTTAGTCGTGATGAATTATTTAAGGCTTTTAAAAATCAAGATTACGATAAGCTTATGTACCGCTTTCCCATAAAAACTGGAGACACCGTTTATGTACCATCAGGAATACTGCACAGTTTTGGGCCAGATACGCTAATTTATGAAGTACAGCAAACCAGTGATTTGGGTAGTGATGTAATGCCTACTGATATTTTTGGCAAAAAACGGACTGAAGAAGAATGGGATAGACAAATAAACAAGACCTTAGACGAATTAAAAAGCAACTTTTTACCTAAGCCAAATACAGGTTTGATAATTAAAGAGGAAACAGGGCAAAAAAAGATTTGTTGTGCGTCTGAGTACTTTGCGCTCGAGCATTGGCAATTTACTAGCAATAAAACAATTACTGATTTCAATAAATTTATGAACATAAGTAATTTGGGTAAACCTATAGAAATAAAATATCAAAAACAAACTGAAAGTCTTAACAAAGGTGAATCTTGTATTATTCCGGCTGCAATCTCAGAATTTACAATCAAGCCCCAAGGCAAAGCAGATTTATTAATTAGCTATTTACCTAATTTAGAGGCCGATATTATCACCCCATTAAAGAAAGCTGGCTTTACAAAAGACGAAATAGCAAGCCTAGGGGAGCTATAAAGCATTTATTAAGCTAGTTTTATTAAGAAAAACTTAGTTATCTTAAAATCCATAAAAGACTATGCCATAACGGTATAATTAGCTCATTGTGCTTTTGATCAGGCATTTTATATAAATAAAAAATTAAAAGCTTAAAAGAGCTTATGGAGAAAAGATGTTTGGATTAAGACAAGAAATTGGAGTAGACTTAGGCACAGCAACTGTTTTGATATATAAAAAAGGCAAAGGCATAATGCTTCGTGAGCCTTCAGTGATTGCTATCGTTCGTGATACTGGTGAGGTTAAAGCAGTTGGTGAAGAAGCATATCGCATGCTCGGTAGAACTCCTGGTAATATTGTAGCAGTAAGACCAATGCGCGACGGAGTAATTGCAGATTATGATATGACCGAGAAAATGCTACAGGCATTTATTAGAAAAGTAGTAACTGGTCCATCAAAAATATTTAAGCCAAATGTAATGGTCTGTGTACCAGCCGGTGTAACCGAAGTAGAAAGACGTGCTGTTTTGCAAGCAACTCGTGAAGTTGGTGCTGGTAGAGCGTTTTTAATTGAAGAACCTCTCTCGGCAGCTATTGGTTCTGGGGTCAATATTGCTGAGCCAACTGGCTCTATGATTGTAGATATCGGCGGTGGTACTACTGATATTGCCGTAATTAGTTTGGGTGGAATTGTTGTTAGTGAATCTTTAAGAATTGCAGGTAACGAATTTGACGAGGCAATTATTCGCTATGTTCGCCATAAAGAAAACCTACTAATCGGTGATAGAACCGCCGAAGAAGTTAAAAAACGTATTGGTGCTGCTCTTATTATATCTGATGATGAAATAAAAGAGATGGAAGTCCGTGGTCGCGACTTAATTAATGGATTACCAAAAATGGTTACTATGAATAGCCAAGATATTGTCGAGGCCTTAAAAGAACCATTGCAAAAAATATCAGACGGTGTTAGAAGAGTTCTCGAGCTTTCTCCACCAGAACTTGTTTCTGATATTATTGATCGTGGCATTATTATGACTGGTGGTGGCGCACTTTTACACAACTTTGATGAGTTATTAAGAGATGCCACAGGCATACCGGTTGCCGTTGCTGAAAACTCAACAGATTGTGTAGCTCTTGGTACTGGTAAAGCACTTGATATGTTAAAGGTACTTAGCGACAATCTTATTTCTGACAAATTCTTAAGGCGCTAAAAGCTCACTAACTAAGTTTTATATGTCTATCGAATATAGCTCAGAACAATTAGCTGAAATTTTAGGCTCGAGCCTATCTGGCAGCTCACGCAAACTAAATAAGCTAGCGAATATTAGCAGTGCTGATATATATTCGGTAGTTGTCATTAATAATAAAAAGCAGCTCCTAGAAATTAGAGACAAAGAAATTGGCTTAGTTGTATTAGCAAATGGCTTAGAGAGTAATTTAGATCATATTCATTGCCAAGACATTCGTTTTGCTTTTGCAAAATTAAGCCAAGTATTTGACAACAAGCCAGAAATTGCAGCGAGTATTCATGAATCTGCAATTATCCACCCGAGTGCAATTATTGCTCAAAATGTCAGCCTAGCTGAAAATGTAGTACTAAAAGCAGGCGTGCATATTCAAGAAAATAGCCAAATCGGTGCCAATACTGTTATTGGAGAAAACACAAGTATTGGCAAAGATTGCAAAATCTATCCGTCTGTCAGTATTTACCCCAACTCTCAAATAAAAAATAGGGTAATTATCCATAGCGGAACTGTAATTGGCAGTGATGGTTTTGGCTACGCTCTTGGTCCAAAAGGTGCAGTAAAAATCCATCATTTAGGAAATGTAATTTTAGAAGATGATGTAGAAATTGGCTCTAATTGCTCCATTGACCGTGCCACCTTGGGTGCAACTATTATTGGTAGCCGTAGCAAAATTGATAATTTATGCCAAATTGCCCATAACGTGGTTTTAGGTAATGATTGCCTAATTGCTGCTTGTACAGTCATTGCTGGCAGTAGTACCGTGGGCAAGCGAGTGATTATGGGTGGTGGCGTAGGCGTGGTTGACCATGTAACAATTGGTGATGATGTAAAAATAAGAGGTTACTCCGGAGTAACCAAAAGTATACCTAGTGGGGAAACTTGGGCAGGTGAACCAGCAAGGCCATATAAAAAGTATAGCCGAAATATGTATTTACAAAATAGGCTCGAGCAAATCTGGCAGATAGTCAAAGAGCTAAAAAGTGATTAGTGGTTATGGTGTACATAGTGGTAGCTTTTCAAAAGTAATTTTCCATGCTGAAGACGGTCCTATACGTTTTTTTAAAAATAATACTTACATTCCAGCTAAAATCGATTCGGTAATAGCAACTCCTCGCTGCACTGTTTTGGGCAAAAATAACGAGCATATAGCAGTGGTAGAGCACCTATTAGCAGCCTTACATGCTTTAAATTATTGGTCAGGAATTGTTATAGAAGTTCAAGGTGACGAGCTACCAATTCTAGACGGCTCTGCCAAAGAATGGTGGCAAGTTCTTAAAGAAATAAAAATACCTAAAAACATTCCAAAAGCTTTAAAGCTTAAAAAAATAATAGAACTTAAAAATAATGGCACAGTGATAAAAGCTAGCCCAGCAAAACAAAGTTTAGAAGTAAAAGTTGACTACGAGCACCCTGCAATTGGCAGCCAAATTTGGCAAGGCTTGCAAAAAGATTATAAAGACTTAATGCCAGCCCGTACCTTTGGTTTTTTAAAAGAAGCAGAAGCACTAAAAAAGGCTGGACTTGCTAGACGAGTAAGCTTAGAAAATGTTATCGTTTTCAACGATATGGGGCCAATACAAAAACTTCGCTTTAAAAATGAAATAGCTAGACATAAAGCCTTAGATGCAATTGGGGATTTTTATTTACTTGCTTCCCCCTTAGAAGCTAAGCTAGAAATATCGCGTGGTTCGCATGAATCTCATATAAAATTTTTAAAATTACTTAGGCAGGAACTATGAAAAAGACTAGAGTAGCTGTTGTTGGTGTAGGAGTAATGGGGCATTATCACGCAAATATTTACGCCAGCTTGCCGCAAACTAAACTTGTCGCCATAGTTGACCCACGCTTAGAGCGAAGAATAGAATTAGAAACCGCTTATAACATTAACAGCTATCAAAACCACCATGATTTATTAAAAAATGAAAATATCGAAGCAGTTAGCCTAGCAACCCCTACCAGCCTACATTTTGAAATTGCAAAAGATATTTTACTGGCTGGCAAACATCTACTAATTGAAAAACCTATTGCCTCTACTGTAGCTCAGGCTCGAGAATTAATTAATATTAGCAATGAAAAAGATTTAATTTTGCAAGTTGGTCATATAACCCGCTTTTATAAAGCTATAAGATTACTAAAAGAAAAAATCAACAAACCTTATTTAATAGAAGCAAGAAGGCTAAGCCCAAACGGTCGTATTGTCGATGTCGGTGTGATTTTGGATCTAATGATTCATGATATTGATATTATAATGGGTCTTGTTGATTCTGAAATATCTGAGCTAAACGTTTCTGGTCAATTTTTAAAAGATACAGATTTAGAAGATGTTGCCACTGCCCATATCGAATTTGAAAATGGCTGTATTGCTAACTTATTGGCAAGCCGAGCCGCATCTGATGTTCAAAGGGAATTAGACATTTTTGAAAAAGATCAGACATTGCATCTAAACTTTTCTCAGGCACCATATACCGAACTAATTATACAAAGACCAATCACAGATAATTTTGGAGAAATCCACCTACAAACTGATTCACGAAAAATATTAGAAGAAAACCCATTAAAAGAAGAAATTAGTCATTTCTTAGGGCGGATTCGTGATAATACCGAACCAATTGGTACCACTGACGATGACCTGCGTTCATTAGAATTAGCAAGAAGAATGATAGACATGCTCAAGCAAAAGCAAAATAAAAAAGATATCATTAAAAAATGACAGATATAAAAAAATACCTTCCTCACCGCTTTCCCTTTTTACTAGTTGATAAATTTGTTTTCCAAAAGGGCGATAACTTTGAATGCTTGAAAAATGTTTCTAATAATGAATCGTTTTTTCAGGGGCATTTTCCGGGCGAGCCGGTAATGCCTGGAGTATTAATAATCGAGGCCTTGGCTCAGGCATCTGCAATTGGGCTTAGCCTACGTGAGGGTAAAGAAGATGTAGGCACTGGCTATTTTGTCGCCCTTGATAAAGTTAAATTCAAAAGAAAAGTAGTTCCTGGTGACCAATTACGCCTTACTGGTACAATTTTAATGTTTCGCCGAGGTCTTTGTAAGGTAGCTGCCAAGGCTTATGTTGAAGATGATCTTGCCGCAGAGGCTTTGATTAGCTTTATCTATAAATAATGATTCATAATACTGCTATTGTCTCAAAAAAGGCTCAAATTGCTAAAAACGTAAAAATTGGTCCATTTGTAGTTATTGAAGATGATGTAGTAATTGATAGCAATACTAAAATATTAGCTGGTAGTATTCTTCAAAATGGTAGCCGTATTGGCAAAAACTGCTATATCGGCCCATATGCAAGTATTGCAACTATCCCCATGGACAATCATTTTAACAATGAAACTAGCTTTGTGATTATAGAAGATAATGTGCAGATACGCAATTATGTAACTATTAGCAGAGCTAGCGGTAAAGACAAAAGCACAGTTATTGGCTCTAAGACTATGATAATGTCATTTGTCCATGTTTCACATAATTGTAAAATAGGTCAAGAAGTTGTGATTGTATCAGGTGTTAGATTGGGTGGGCATATAGAACTTGGTGATTATGCTTTTTTAAGTGCTAACAGCTTAGTTCATCAGTTTTGCCGAATTGGGCAATATGCAATCACGTCAGCCGGAAGTGGCATTAACCGTGATGTTTTACCCTTTAGTATGGTATATGGGCATCAGGCAAAACATTATCGCTTAAATAAAATTGGCTTAGAGCGACGTGGCATAGTAGGAGAACGCTACAAATTAATTGAAAAAGCTATTAGAGCTTTTAGAAAAAAAGACTGGGATTTATTAAATGAACTTTCAAATCAAAGTGATGATGTAAAAGATATGCTCGAGTTTAAACAAAGCTCACAAAGAGGCTTATTATCTTTTGTTTAAAGATAATAGCAAATTTTAAAATCTTAGCCTACTAAATGCAGCGCAATAATCACGTAAAATTGGTTTATTAATGGAAGCGATACTTGTTAGCAATGGCCCTGGAGAATTATATACTTGGGTAAAACCAATCCTTAAAGAATTAAAACAAAATTACCCAGAGATTGATATTTCTATTTGCTTAATTCCTTGTCAGTTTGCGAGTGGAGATGAGTACAAAATTGCTCAGGAGTTTTCTCCAAAAAATATTAGTTCTGTAAAAGAATTTATGAAATTTTTGACCACTGGCAAACTACCTGAGGGCTTAGGAAAAAGTAAAGATGGTTTCGTAATAAGCCTTGGTGGCAATGCCAATTTTGCTATTAAGCTAGCTGAAAAATTGAATTACAAAAGCTATTACTATAGCTTTAACCCTTTTTGGAACAAAAAATTAACTAGAGCCTTTGCCCATGATGAAAAAAGATTAAAAAAAATGAAGCGGCTTGCTGCAAAGAATAATCAGGTTTTGCTGGTTGGCAACTTAGTTGCCGATGCAGTTAGTTTAGAAGAGAATATCGAAATATCAGGGAACCCGAAAATTTTATTGTTTGCAGGCTCGAGGAATCTGCATTCGATATCTTTAATACCCCTGATAATCGGCGTTGCTGATATTTTAGGTCAAAACTACAAAAATGCCAGCTTTATCTGGCCAGTTAGTGGCTTATTATCAAAAGAAACAATAGAGCAAGGTATTGCCGGGACTAGTAAAGATGTTTTAGGGGGGATGTCTGGCATACAGCAAGATAATTATATAATTAGCCCAAACGGTATTAAAATAGAAATGCTTAATGAGCAAAAACGCTATGCTTATATGAAATCAGCTGACTTGGCAATTACTATACCGGGTACTAACACCTTAGAATTAGGTATTTCTGGGCTTCCTGCTATTGTAATATTACCTGTAAATAAGCTCGAGCATATCCCCCTAGAAGGCTTAGGCCAATGGTTGGGTTATATACCGTTAGTTGGTAAATATCTAAAACGCTATAGCGTAAAATTATTTTTAGATGGCTTAAAAATCCCATTTTCTCTTCCTAATCGCTTTAGTGGGCAGGATTTAATGCTTGAGTTAAAAGGCAAAATCAGCCCCGAGCGAGTTGCTGAGCAAGCTATAAAATTATTAAACAATAAATCCGAAATGATACGCAGACGTGAAGGCTTAAAAGCCACTATGCCAAAAGCAGGCGCAGCTCACAAAATAGTAGAAAGTATTATGAGTGATTTTGATGCTTGATTTACTCTTTCCTAAAGATAAATTATTATTAATTGGTGGCATAGCTGCGATTTTAAACGCTATTGTCAGAGTTGCCATAGTTCCAGTTTTACTCACTCCATTAATAGACAGAGTATTTAAACAAGCTCAGCTCGAACAGCTCAATGAAATCTTAATTCTTGGTTTTCTCTTAATAATATTTGGAGCAATTATGCTCTTTATTCAAGATGGCTCTTTGGCAAGCTTAGCTGCCAAAACCTCGTCAAAAGCAAAAGCAATAGTTTTTCAGAACTTATTAAAAAGGCAAGTTGGAGAACTAGGCTCGAGCAGTGGTGGTCTAACAAGCCGCATAATAAATGATTTAAAAGATATTGAAATCTATTTGCAATATGGCATAGGCAGCCTAATTGCGGAGTCCGTTACGGTATTGGGCATTTTATTGCTATTATTCAAAACCGATTTTGGGGCAACATTAATCCTTTTTGCCTTAATAATACCGTTGGTTTTAGTTCTTAGGGCTATTGGGGATAGGCTCGAGCAAAGCAGCCTTAAATCTCAGGCAAGTACCGAAGAGCTTGGTAATCATTTTCAAGAAGCTTTTAAGCACCACAGTAGTATAAGGGCGTTTTTTGCTGATAAATTTATCTTTGGACGTTTTAGTAAAGAAAATAAAAATTTAGAAAAACTTATGATAAAAAGAGGTATTCTTGCATCAGCCCAAACGCCTATTACTCAAATACTAGCCTATATTGCCATAGCAATTTTGATATATATCCTTAGTCAAAAAGTAATCACTGACAGGCTCAGCTTAGGTGCAATGATTGGCTATTTGACCTTAGTAACACTAACAACAACTCCAGCTCAATTGTTACCACGAGCGTTTGCACTCTATAAACAAGCCCTATCCGCTAACAAAAGGTTAAATGATTTAATCATTAAAGAAGATGCAGAAAAAACTTCTCAATTTGAAGTAGCTGGCTTAGAAATAGTTGGTCTAAGCCATTCTTATGAAAATAATATTGTCTTAGAAGATATAAATATTGATTTTGGATCAAAAGGTTTAGTAGCAATAGTTGGCGAAAGTGGAGCAGGTAAAAGCAGCCTATTAAAAATATTGTTGAGCTTTATTAAAACAAAAACAGGTTTAATACTAACAAATAATAAAGATATTAAAGATCTCAATGAAAAAAGCTTTCGAGAGCAAATTAGCTATGTTTCTCAATCAACCGAGCTTTTGCAAGCAAGCATTAAAGATAATATATGTTTAGGGCGTGATTATACTGAGCATGAGATTAATCAAGTTTTAAAAGAATTACAGCTTGCTAAAAAAATCGACTCTTTAGAGCACGGGCTCGAGCATAAGCTCTTAGAAGATGGCGAGGGCATCTCGGGTGGTGAACGCCAAAGAATAGCTATAGCCAGAGCAGTAATTTCAAAACCAAAAATCTTATTATTAGATGAACCAACTGCAAACCTAGACCGTGAAAATTCAAAACTAATTATTAGTTTTTTACAAAAGCAAGCCAAAAAATGCCTGATAATTATAGTCTCACATCAGGCAGATTTGCTAGAATTTGCTGAGCAAATCTATGAGCTCAAAGATAGAAAGATGAGTAGGCTAAAATGATTTATAATTTCCCAGAATTTTATGAGCAGCAATATGCAAACTATTTTGATGATATTAACTTTTATGGCAGATTAGCCATAGATTATGGTGGACCAGTTTTGGAAATTGGTTCTGGCACAGCTAGGTTGTCAATTGCTTTAGCAAAACGAGGGCTCGAGCTTATTGGCATTGATAATTCAAAAAATATGCTCGAGTATGCCCAAAATAAAATCCAGCAAGAAAATCTAAGCGAGCTAGTTAAGCTATATAACTTAGACATGCAGAACTTTTCTTTTTCTAAAAAATTTCCACTTATCCTAGCTCCATTTAATGTTTTAGCACATGCATATACGCTCGAAGCTCAAGACAAAGTTTTTACAAATATTAAAAACCATTTGGCTGACGGTGGAGTCTTTGCACTGGATATGTTCAACCCTAATTTTAGTCAATTAGACAGATTGAAAATAGTACCTGAATGGCAGCATATTAGCAACGATAAAAGCGAGCTTTTTGTTTACCAAAGCTTAGATGAAGACAGACAAATTATCAGCTCAAAATATTATTTGGATAATTTAAAAGATGGTGTTTTGCAAAGAAAAACGTCAATATTAAAGCAACGTTACTACCATCGCTATGAATTGGAGCGTGCCTTAGACAATGCTGGATTTAAAAATTTAAAATTCTATGGTGATTTTGATAAAACAATTTATAGCAGTGCAAAACCTCATTTAATTGTGATCGCAAAATGATATTTATTTGTATAGCTAGACCATTTTTCTTTTGGCATAAGGGTTGTTAATAGCAAATTCAGTTAACTACCTCTTTTATAAACACTTTACCGAGTTATTTCCTGTGTTCATAATTCAGAATATAGTAGGAATTAAGAATATAGTAGGAATTAAGAATTAGGAGTTAGGAAAAAAATATCCTTTACCCTTCATTCTTTATCCTTTTTACCCATCACTTTTTACCCATCACTTTTTACCCATCACTTTTCACTACCTTTTTCCCCTTTATCCCTTCTCCTTTCCCCTCATCGCTTTTCATTTTTCACTTTTCACTACCTTTTTCCGCTTTGTCCTTTGTCATAATTTGATAAGTAGGATCTTTCTTGAGTTTGGTATTAGATAAAACAAAAGACAATATCGCTTTTAGCTATTAGTTATAGTGGCTAATGGACAAAAACAAGTTGGAAGATTTAATCTCGAATATGATTGTAGAACTTGGTGAAGATATAAACCGTGAAGGAATCCTAAAAACACCTGAGCGGGTGGAAAAATCTATGCGCTTTTTGACAAATGGCTATCACAAAGATTTTGATAGCATAATAAATAATGCCGTTTTCAAGGCAGAATGCTCTGAAATGGTAATTGTAAAAGATATTGAGTTTTACTCGCTTTGCGAGCACCACATGCTGCCATTTTTTGGTAAAGCCCATATAGCCTATATACCAAATGATAAAATCTTGGGCTTGAGCAAATTTGCTCGAGTCAGTGATTTCTTTGCCAGACGCTTGCAAGTTCAAGAACGCCTGACTAGGCAAATTGCCGACAGTTTAATGGAGCTATTAGAACCCAAAGGCCTAGCGGTAATAACTGATGCTCAGCATTTGTGCATGATGATGCGTGGGGTAGAAAAACAAGGCTCGAGCACAAGGGTACAAGCAATGCGAGGGGTATTTAAAGACAATGCCAGTACCAGAGCTGAGTTTTTGGCCTCAATTTAATAAAAAAGAGAGCTTATAAGCTCTCTTAATATTTTAAAATTAACTTTAATTTATTGTATACGGCTTAAAGCAGTTAATGCTAACTGATTACTAGGCTCGAGCTCGAGCGCACGAGCATAAGCTTTTTTGGCATTGGTGACATCATCACGTTTTTCGTAGACTTGACCTAGATAATAAAATGCATCGGCTCGAGCAGGTGGTAATAATACACCTTGTTGAGCTAGTTTTAAAGCCTCGTCATAACGGCCTTGCTCTGAATATGCTCTGGCCAAGTAAGTATATAGCGGCGCTATATTAATAGCACCAGGCAGAGCAATTGCATTTTCAAAGTACTTAACCGATTCTGAAACATTGCCACATTCAAAGGTCGATATAGCAAGATTAGAAGCAGCCTCAAGATAGCTAGGATTTATTTTAACAGCTTGGCGCAACTCATAAACTGCTTGATCGCAATTATTTAATTGACTATAAGTAAAACCAACATAGTTTCTAGCTTTAGCACTTAGTGGGTTAGTCATAACAGCCCGTCTAAAAGACTGCAATGCAAGCTGGTTTTCGGCCAAATCTCTATAAACTATTCCTAAATTTACATACATCTGAGCTAAGTTAGTTGAAACTATTCCCGATGATTCAACCGCCGCAAGAGAAACAGCTTGCTCTAATTGAGATCTTGCACCATTTAAGTCACCATTAGAAAAACTAATAATGCCAAGACCATTTAAAATCTTAGCGTTATTTGGCTCAATACTGGCCGCTCTTTGCAATAGACTTAAAGCCTCGGGTAAGCGATTAGATAAACCAATCGG
This sequence comes from uncultured Deinococcota bacterium, assembly GCA_947311535.1. GTDB lineage: Bacteria > Deinococcota > Deinococci > Deinococcales > Trueperaceae > CAMZLP01. The sequence goes on from CAMZLP010000112.1 coordinate 35,018, forward strand.
ATCAGCGATATACTGCCGCCTATAAGCCTCTGATAGCTCTATTAAAGCCTCAATGTTATTTGCATCAATTGCTAATACCTTATTAAATTCTTCTGCTGCTAAAGTAGAAAAACCCTGATATGACAAAGCCTTGCCCTTACCCAATAAGGCCTTAACATTATTAGGCTCTGATTTTAGAGCCTCTTGAAAATATATCTGCGCAAAACTAGGATCAAAATTCAGCTGCTCATTTCCACGTTGGATCTGAGTCTCTACAAAGGACGTACTCTCTTGAGCATATCCTAATGTAATGCTGAAAATTAATATAACTAATAATCTAAACTTCACAATGTCCTCCAGCAAAACGGTAAAATACCGTATTATTTAAAAATCTGGCAAAGCGATTGCCATCTACTTCCCTAATCATTACCAAATACTGTGAGAGACTGGTGTGTTTTTCTCTCAAAAATGCTAATTTTGGCATTATTACAAAAAATCCCCAAAGAAATCTCTGGTTTTTTCTAATACATTAATAAAAATATCCACCTCGGCTTCAGTATTATAAAAATAGAAACTGGCTCGAGCTGTAGATTGCACGTTTAAGGCTTTCATAAGTGGTTGAGCACAATGATGGCCTGCCCTTATTGCAATACCCTCAGAATCCAAGGCAGTGGCTACGTCATGAGGGTGAACGCCGTCAATATTAAAGGAAATTATCCCACCACGGTCATCGCCCTCTGGGCCGTATAAACTAATACCTTTTAAAGTTTTTAATTTGCTAAGTGCATAGTTTGTTAGTTTTACATCATGCTCGAGCACATTCTCCATACCTACATTATTAAGATAGTCCACCGCAGCCCCAAGACCAATAGCCTCTGCAATATTAGGAGTACCAGCTTCAAAACACATTGGTATATCAGCATAAGTACTAGTTTCTATAGTAACTTTACGAATCATCTCTCCCCCACCCAAAAATGGTGGCATAGAACGCAATAGCTCTGCTTTGCCCCAAAATGCCCCAACTCCTGTTGGTGCTAACATCTTGTGGCCAGAGATTGCATAAAAATCTGCAGCTAAAGCTTGTACATCAACTTTTAGATGAGGTGCCGCTTGAGCACCATCAACTATCATTAATGCAGAATATTCATGAGCTTTATCTGCAAAATACTTTATCGGATTAATTGTACCTAATACATTAGACATATGAGCAATTGAAACAATTTTAGTTTTGTCATTTAATAAAGATTCAAAATGCTCCAAATCAAGCCGATAATCATCTTTTAAACGAATTGCCCGTATTTTGATACCTGTCTCTTGGGCAATTAAATGCCAAGGAACTACATTTGCATGATGCTCAGCATGGTTTATTATGACTTCATCACCAGCTTTTAAATATCTCTTGCCCCAGCTATAGGCAAATAAATTCATAGCTTCTGTGGTATTACGAGTAAATATTACTGATTCAGAACTAGGAGCATTTAAAAACCCAGCAACTTTTTCTCTAGCTTCTTCATACATCTGAGTTGCTTCTACAGACAGCGTATGCGCCCCACGGTGTACATTTGCATGATTATTATAGTAATAATTCATCATTGCTTCTACAACCTGTTTCGGCTTTTGCGAAGAAGCTGCATTATCAAAATAAACAAGTGCCTTCCCATTAATCTTACGATTCAAAATAGGGAAATCCTGTCGCAATTTTTCAACATTTATTGGCATCTTATCAGCTTATCATGATGCCATACTAATAACTATGTCAGCTGCTAACGATTTTCATTATTAGGAGAATCCAATAGCAAAATGAATTAGCTATTTCCATCAATATTACCGAAGTAACTCTCACAAGATACTAGCCGATTCGCAGCTTCTGACTTTAGCCTGTTCTCTTGTGCGAATAAGCTAGTATTACGAAATATTAGCCTTTAATCAGGCTTGGTATAAAAACGATTTAAAAGCAGATAAATATAATGAAGATGCCAAAATTCCATATCTTTCTTTCTGACATCTTCAACATTTTTTATAAATAAAAGAGTTTAGTATAAAGTTTTTGCAAACCAGTCAGATGTTTTGCTAAGCACTGTTTCAACAAAGCCTTGGTTATCACTAAAAACAGCATAAATATGATCTGCACCTTTAATAATCATTTTTTCCTTGGTACTAGTGCTTAGTCCTTCAAGAAAACCATCTACATATGCCGCTGAGAAGTCTTGATCACCAGCAATTGCTAAAAATGCTCCACTATAATTTTTTATTTCGTCTTTTAGATTATATGTTTTTAAACTTTTGAAAAAACTATTTTTCAAACTTATACTACGCCAGCCTAAATCAATATTAACAATACCTTCTGATGAGGCTGTATCAAAATTATCTTGACCCAGAGATTCTAAAAAGTCAGTATAAAAGTCACCTACTGATGACCAAATTACCATTGATTGATACCAATTAGGATGTTGCGCCCCAGAAACAATTGCTATACCTCCACCTAAACTAAAACCAAGCACTCCTATTTGAGAAGCATCAAAATTATCTTGGCTTAGTAAGTATGCATAAGCGGACTCTGCATCATCAACCTGGCTTTGGATAGTACTATCAGCCATGTCACCTGCACTCTCACCCCAACCAAGGAAGTCTATACGCAAAGAGGCAATCCCCTTTTCGGTAGCTAACTTAGCTGCTAGGCGTTTATACATATCACCTACTTCATCTTTTTGACTTGCAAAACCGTGCAGCATCAACACAACTGGGACTTTGCCATTAACTGAAGGTAGAGTAACTGTGCCAACAACACCACTATCAAGCTCAATCATAGACTCTGAATAGGTATACAGCACTTGTGCAAGTACAAAACTTTGAACAGCTAGCGCTAGCAAAATAGTACTAGCAATACGGCTTATAGTCTTTCTGGATTTCATTTTAGCCTCCTTGAATCTTACAAATATCATTATATTCGTATTTCATAAAAAGCCAAATGGATATTTGTCTTAAGCTTCAAACTTTCTTTGCCTTATCCAAGTTCTTATTTCAGTTGCTGACATTAATTCAGGATTACCTAAATCAGAGTTTTTGGCATTTTCTAGCTGTGCTGGCAAATGATTTATCAGCAAATCCAAATCTTTAGAGCTTTGAATTTCTTCATCTAACACCTTAGCCATTTCTAAATTATGGGGGATATTATGTTTTCTTACTGCAAGCAAAAGGCCTTTTAGCAATGTTTCCCAAGTGGTCATAGGACCCTGCACAATAGAGGCGGATTCGGCAGCTGAATCTATAAAAGCGAATGGTACTTTGGCAAATTTTTGTTTACTAGCCAAAACCGCCAAAATCCAATCGGTATCAAAAGAGAAATCAAAGACGGCTGGGTCAGCAATAATATCTGCTAGTAAATCTGCACCATATAGTTTAAAGGCAGCCTGTGTATCAGATATGCCTTGGCTAAAAATCTCCTGACCAATCATACGCTGTATATGTCTTAGTAAAACTATGCCTACACCCCAACGTGCTTCTTGTTTAACCAAAACAGCCCGTGGGTCTTTTCTATCACCCCAAACTGCTTCTATGCCCTCTTCTAGATAAGGTTTAAGTAGTAAGCCAATTTGACCTAAATGCACAGAATTATCAGCATCGGTATAAATAACAAGATCATGCCCATCTTTGAGAGCCTCGTGAGCACCATAAATAATTGCACCGCCCTTACGTGAATCATCGGCAGATGCAAGCTTTTTTAGTGGTCCTTTATCTGTTGGAACTGCATCAGACAAAAATAATACTTTTAGATTTTTAGCTAGCGGATGCCCTTTGATAATTTCTAATGCCAGCTTGCCACTACCATGAGGGTCACCATCATCAACTGCATATAGAGTGTAATCAATAGGACTGGATTTTATAGCCCATTGTATTTGCTCGAGCCCAGTCCTAAGAGAATCCTCTCCATTCGGGTTGTTCTTAGTTTTGGGCATAAGCCTATTATGCTCACCCCACATCGCAAAAACAACGGCTATTTTAAGAGGCTTTCTAATGCTAGAAATATAGTTCTTGGATTCTACTAATTTAGCAGCAATACGAAACTCAAGTGGTGCACTAGAGTTAGCGAGCGCTTCAAGCTTATCTTCTGCAATATTAAGATCTAGCAATTCCTCGGATAAAACATAAAGCGATTTCTGGTCTTCTTCTTTTGTAAGATCAAATTCTCGCTTAGCATTTACAATTAAATCATCAATTCTTGTCATTCTACTATTGTTGCAAATATTACTGTTCCTGCCAAGTGATATTTTATTTAAGCAGAATAAATAAAGCAGCTAAGTAAGTATTCTAGGGTTTTTTAAGGCATAAAGCAAAGGTCTTATTTTCTTATAAAATGAATTTTGTCAAATCTCTTTCTAAACTTACTTACATCTATTGCAACTTTTTCGGGTACCTCATTTTCTACTAATACTCTAGCCACATATTCGGCAATTTTAGGCATATCAGATATCTGCATACCCCAACGTACAATTTCTGGAGTTCCAAAACGCAAACCGTTTAGCCCATTATCAACTGCTTTGATAGGCAAAGCAATACCTGAGCTCAATATATTTGCCCGCCTTAAAAGCTTGGCAGCAGCTTGCCCGTCAACATATTTTTCTGCTTTAATTGCAAACTGATGTGAGCTTGTGGCAGCCCCTTGTTTATGAAAAACATCTACGCCTTTTTCTAACAATGAATTTGACAAGGCTCGAGCCGAATCTAGCATTGCTCTTGCATAGTCCTTTCCGTAATCTTTCCAATCCAATAGGCAAATAGCTAAAGCAGCCGACTTTGCAACATCAAAATTAGCAGTCAAACCAGGATAAGCAATCTTGTCTATCCGCTCTGCTAAAATAGGATCATTAGTTAACAGCAAAGCAGAAGCAGGCCCCCCCAAACTTTTATAAGTACTAAAAGACATAAGGTGCGCACCTTGCTCTAATGGTTGTGGCCAAACTTTACCAGCAAATAAACCACTAAGATGGGCCGCATCAAAGTGAACATAGACTCCAAATTCATCAGCAATTTTTCTTATTTCAGACACAGGGTGAGGAAATAAATTCAGGCTTCCGCCAATAGTTATTAGCTTTGGGCGCAATTTTTTAACTTGTTCATAAAGTGCATTTAAATCTATCGTATAGTTTACGGCATCAACTGCTGCATAATGGATTTCTAAACCATATAGCCCAGCCACTCCAGCCTGATGATGGCTAACATGCCCGGCTATTTCGGGTGCTGGCACAATTATTTTATCGCCTGGCTTAGTTGTAGCCATAAATGCATACAAATTAGCTAAGGAACCAGAACCCAGCCTAATTTCTGCATATTGACAATTAAAAACCTCGCAAGCAAGTTGAGAGCTGATAATTTCAATTTTCTCTATGGCCTCGAGCCCCATCTCATATTTATCATTGGGGTAACCTAAAGATGGCCTCGAGCCTAATCCACTAGCAAGCAACCTTTCGGCTTTTGGATTCATGATATTTGTGGCTGGGTTTAGATTTATAGATTGCTCATTGTGGATATAATTGTTTTTGGCAATTAGTTTTAATATTTCTTGCTCTAAACCATCATTGCTTAGTTTACTATAACTTTGCTCAAGCCTGTTTATATAATTCTGAGACCAACTAGGCATCCAATCTCGTTTTATTATAGTCATATTTCTCCAATCAAAAAATCTAAAATAGATTTAGCAAGTCTATCATATTTTAGTCAGGCTCTATCCTCAAGGCAGCCTGCTTTTTAACAGCGGTTTCAAAAATATCTAAAAACCTATCAATCGCTTCAGATTTAAAAGCTGCTTCTTTTTGCATCTTTGTAATTTTAGGTTCAGCCTTTTTTAAGATAGAATTTAACTGCTTTAGTGATAAACAATAGCTCTCCAAAGCCAAAACCGCCCTTCCTTCAGCGTAAATAGCAGATTCAACAATAGAAAACTTATTTAAATATTTAATTTGCTCGAGCTCGAGCCTACCCAAATATATTAAAACGTCAGAATCAACTACAAAATCCATCATATTGTTATCATTAGTCAAAAAGAAATCTAGCATTTCTACAATCCAAATAGCTTAGAATATTTAGAAATAACTAATCCCATTCTATTTCACTAGCATATTCTTTGACTAAGCTATACAATTTCTCTTCATTTTCAACTAGCTCTATCATGATCTTAGCTAGCATTTTAGCTTTTGTTTCATTAACTGCTGAAGGCTCATAGTGAGCAACATACATACCGGCTTCTGGGTCCGAATCCATTTTTTCTAAAACTACAGGGTGGTACTTTGCCAAATAAAAATTTAGAAAAGCCTCCCAATTATAGCCATTCATATAAGCTTTTTGATTTATTTTTTCCATATTCTCAGCAATTTTAAGAACTTTTTCTTGCTCAATAAGGAACAATACCGAAATAAAGTTTTCGGTTTTCAACAGCCTTATGTATTCGATATTAGGGTCAATTATCAATTCTTCAAATTCGAGATTGATATTATTTTCCGCCAATTCATTTTGGCACCATTGGTATAACAAGCGGGTATTTTCTTCTTCATCGCCCAGTTCAAGGCAGCGCTCCAAAAATGGTAAGGCTTCTTGATAATCATTCTTATAAAAATAAGAATAAGCCATCCTAAAATTCCATAAAGCATCATCTGAGCCCAAATTTGCAACGCTACTTAGCACTTCTAGAGCTAGATCATATTGCTCCAAATTATTGTAAGCACGCCCGAGTTGACCTATTAGATTATAGTTCAAATCTTCTTTTGGTAAAGCCTTAATAAGGTCAACAATTTCTTGATGCTCATCATTTTGAAACCATACTTCTAACTGATTCAAGATTTCTTTTTCCATGTTGTAGCCTATCTTAAATAAAGTTTTATAATACTTCTTCATATAACTAATGCCCAAATCAACAAAGATGTTCTTTTTGGTTTTCTTGTTCAATATCAAACAAGGATAAAGGGGTTTTTTCTAATTCCCACTATATTCTAAATAATGAACACAGAAAACAACTTGGGAAAGTTTTCATAAGAGAAGTAATGCATTGAGTTTGGTATAGTTTCCATTTGTTTTTAAGAAGATTTATTTTACTCAGAATAAAAATACTCTACAATTCTAAACTCGGCATCAAATTTAGAATAAGAATAAACAACATCAAAATATTCATTATGTCTACCCCTTAGAAAAATACGATAACCATCTTCACCCTGCCAATGACCATATGCTAGGCTTGACTTTTCCAAAACTTCTTCTAAGCTCATATCTAACTTAGACAGCATAAAAGCTAGTCGTTTTCGCTTGCGTTTTTGCTTAAAATTTCTAAAAAACACTTTAATAGTTTATATCAATCATAATCACAATTGTCTAGTACATCTAAATATTTACCTATTAATGGCAAAATCACGCCAAATACTGCCTTAGTAACCATGCTGGACATTTAATCACTTATAATTTAATCGCTTCAGAGCTAAGGGTTCTGGCTAATTCGTATTTGAAAGGTTAAAAATGAAAAAAATATTCTTTTTGCTCATAATCACAATCTTTAGTTTATCTGCTTGTCAACAAACAACAGCAAAAAATACTAAAACAATTAAGCTACAAAAACCTGCAGATAATCAGATATATTTTGGGGCATTTCCTGATTTTGGTGGACCCGAGGATGAAGTAAGCAAAAAACGAATTGAAGATTTTGAAGACCTAGTTGGCAAAAAAATTGCTTGGGCTTACTTTTCTCAAAATTGGTACGACGGTATTATTTATCCAAAACAAGCTATTGCAAGCATTAGCTCAGCCGGCACTGTGCCTTTTGTACGGCTAATGGCCAGAAGTGATGAAATACAAAACCATTCTGAACAAAAGTTTTCCTTGCAGCATATTATTGACGGCAACTTTGACAAAGAATTAATAGCTTGGGCTCGAGCCTGCAAAAAAGACGATATCCCAATACTAATAGACTTTGCCGTAGAAGCAAATGGTGATTGGTTCCCGTGGAGTGGGGTTTTTAATGGGGGCAGCAAATTAGACGGCTATGGTGACTCCCATTACCCCGACGGCCCCGAGAGATATCGAGACGCTTATCGCTACATAATTGATATTTTTAGAGCCGAAAACGTAAACAACGTGACTTGGTTTTTTCATTTTAACCTTGCCCCATTTCCTGATAAGCCTTGGAATCAAGCTAAAAACTACTACCCCGGTGACGACTACATAGATTGGATTGGTTTTAGCCTTTATGGTGCCCAAACTTTAAGTGAAGAATGGGATGGCTTGGATTTTTCTTATCAACTAAAGGAGCATTATAAATCGATATTTGCGGTTACTAACAATAAACCTGTGGCTTTGCTCGAGTTTGGCGTTACCGACCATCACCCCGAAGGTAGTAAAGCTGATTGGCTAAATGACGCCTTTAAAACCATAGTCAATAATCCCTATGTCAAATTCAGCGCCATATCAGCTTGGCACGAAAGCTGGGAAAACGAAGACGGAACTATGACCACAATAAAACTTGACTCTTCAAAACAGAGTTTGGATACTGTTCAAAAGTGGCTTAGCGAAAAACAATTTATAAGCACTTTGAAATTCAAATAATTCAAACTACTTGCTCAGGTATAGGAGCTTTTTAAGGATTGGAGTCCAGCCTCAGGGCAACCGCATCAAAATATCTGCCATCTAATACTCGCTTTATTTTAACATTGACTTAAGCTCAATAATCAATCCTATTGAGGTGTTACTTTAAGTAAAAGTGGGTTATTAGCGGGAATTGTAATATTAAAAACAGCTGTTTCCTTGCTTATTTCACCCCATACAATGTCATTTTCATAATCTAAGACATCATAAATTTTTCCAGGCTCTAAACCACGTATTTCAATTTCTCCGCTGAAAGATTCGCCATAAGGAGGTACAAACAGATAATAAATTGAACCATCTTTAGAAATTGCATGTGAACCCGGCTTGTCATAGGTCAAATCATATAAATTCAAATAATTTCCCTGACTCAATCTCAGCTCATTATAAAGCCCAAACCAAGTTTTATAGAGCTCTAAGTCTCCAACTCCTAGCGGATCATTTTTACGCCATTGCGTCTCCCAATAATAGCTTTGATAAACATCTCCTAAGCCAAGAATAAGTGGAAACATATAATTCATATCAAGATTTAAATCCTCACCTGCTCCTTCAATATGGTCGCCGTTAACAGCCGCATCTGGGCCCAGCAATGCTTTATACAGCTTAGTGCGGACTTCGTGAGGGCGATAGGCTAATACGTCTGGATCAGAAGTTGATACCATAGAAAAATAAGGGGCGATCCAAACTGTTATAACTCCACCACAGGGGCAAAATTCTAAAGGAAAATCTGGCACAATGGCTCGAGCAGCTATATAGCTAACACGATAAAAAGCATCACCCTCTCGTTCTGTATCATGCGGAGAATCATGACGATTAGAGTAATCGGGTGGTACAAGAAATGCTCCGTCTAAAAAGAAGCGATCAATTCCCCAACCGCCTTCAGCTTGAGGTTTAACAAGTTTAGTCACACAATCACTAACATAATCAAGAGCTTCTGAGACAGTTGGATCCATTATAAAGCGTTCCCAATCATCTTGAAAAAAGCTAGCATCTTTATTTTTAATAAACCAATCAGGATGTTTTGCCAATAGCTTTTCATCTCCAAATCCTGGGTCTAACCACAAGGAAATCTTAAAGCCTTGAGAGTGTAAATCGGCAATCCAATCAATAAATTCTTCTTCATTGGTATATATTTCAGAGTTTGGGCTACAAGAACCTGTGCCATTATCCCAACCAGAATCAATAGCAAGCCATTTGAGCCCTAAATCTTTGGCAATATACAAGCGTTCATCAACTTCTTCCCAATCTCCTGGATTTAGACCGCCTGCTCTTTCTTCCAGGCCAAAACTATCCCAATGAGCTTCATAGTCAACTGGGTTATATTGTCTTATAAGCAAGCCAAGATCCCGCAACATCCGACCATAAACCTCCACCCCATCATAAAAATCACCATTGTGCAAACTAATGCTGCTTTGAACAGTAGTAAAACTTTGCCTAGGCTCGAGCCTAGGCAAGTCATTAGTTTCAAGAACACCAAGTCGAAGCAAGCCATTCTTTTGAGTTTCTACAGGCACAGCCAAAATTTGAATACTTGCTTCTACCACGGCTACCGTAAAAGCAGCTTCTGCACCCCAAACAGTAGTAATTGGCGTACCACCCCCGCCCCAATGTCCATCAAATTCAGGGTTAGATACATCACCACCGTTATAATTAGTAAAATTACTATCAGCAGTTATATCCCAAATTCGATCAGATAAACCATTTCCATAAACTCTACCCATAGAGAACATTTTAAAATCATAGGGATTAGAATTAGCAGAAATCAAGCTACGATCCAGCAATAAATTAGCGGACCAAACTTTATCAACTTGCAGTTCTTTTTGACTAATATTAGTAAATTTGGCTCGAGCCAAGAAAGTGCTTGGATAATTATCGTATAAATCAATATTAAGGCTAAGCTCAAGGCTATTAGCCTCTGCTAAAATTATTATTCGCTCTCCGTTTCCAAACTGTCCAACTATCGGCTCTTTATGATGCTCTTTTAGTTTAAATCTATTAATAAGTACACCATCTACCTCAATTTGAAAAGCTGCGGCATTGGCAGTAATTTGCTGGCCATTTTTATAAATAGCCAATTCTAATTGATCGCTAAAACGAAACTGAAAAGGGCCATTATCAATCACAAAGCCATCTTGTGCTAAAACTTGAGTTTGAAAACCTAAAACAGCTAAAAGACCAATTACAATGAACAAGTTTAATAGTAA
>CAMZLP010000113.1 GCA_947311535.1 uncultured Deinococcota bacterium
GTCTTTTACCTTGGATATACTCGGGCACATCTTGAGGTGAATGCTCAGCCAAAAAGCCAAGTTTACCCATATTTACCCCAATGGTTGGAATCTCGGCACCAACTAAACGTCTAGCCGTAGAAAGCAAAGTACCATCACCACCAACGGTAATTATCAGTTCACTGTCAGCATGTTTATTAGCAATATCTAGTTCACCATCAAGATCTAAAATTACATTTTTATTTTTTTCTTTTGCAGCCCAGTATATTTCTTGACTAACCCCATGAGCCGAAGGTTTGTAGCTAGTACTAGTTACAATTACTTTGCTTAATTCTGCGATTGATTTCTTAAAAATCTTTTCCATGCGCTATTTTCTTAAAAATTGTTTCAACAACTTCAATTAAACTGAGCTCATCTGTAGCTATAAAAATAGCATCATTCGCTGCTTTTAGTTGTTTATAGTCTTTTTTATCACGAGCTATTAGCTGAGCAATCATTTCTTCTAAGTCAATTAAACGCTCATCTAAACGCCTTGCTGCCCGCACTTCTGGACTAGCGCTTAAGTAAAACTTATAATTAGCATTTGTAAAAACTTTGGCTCCCATATCTCTGCCTTCTATTACAAAAGAACCTTTTGTTGTTTTTAAACGCTCATCAACCCAATCACGTACTTTTGGATGCTTTGCCAAAATAGATACATTGGCATCTATCTTATCAGTATGTAGGTATTTGCTAATATCTTGCCCAGAAAGCGTTATTTTATGGCTATTATTAGGCTCAGGCTCGAGCCTAAGCTCGGATTCATTTAACATAGCCAGTAGCAAGATTTCATTTTCTAGATTAATATCAGCCTTTAAAGCCAAATAGGTAGCAGCTCTATAAAGCAAACCACTAGAAACAAAAGCGATTTTTAGCTTTTTAGCCAATAACTGGGCTACACTGGATTTACCAGAAGCAGCCGGACCATCAATAGTAATTATCATAGTTCTGCCAATACCTCAAAGAATTTAGGGAAAGTTTTTTGTACACAACTTGGGTCATTTATAGTTATATTTTCTAACTTTAAGCCAGCCAAAGCAAAAGCCATTGCCATGCGGTGGTCATCATAAGTGTCTATTGCTATATTTTTAACATCTAAGTCTTTTAACGGGTAAATCTCAATGGCATCTTTTTCTTCTACTACCTTTACTCCAAATTTACTCAGCTCAGTATACAAAGCCCTTAGTCGATCGGTTTCTTTTATACGCAAGTTCCAAATATTTTCTATCCTAACTTTAGTATTAGCAAATAAAGCCACAACAGCCAAGGTTTGGGCTTGGTCACTCATATCATTTAGGTCAAAGCTTCCCCCTTTTAAGATACCATCTTTGGGTGCAATTACTTCGCAACTATTGTCAGTCCAATTAACAGTACAGCCCATTTCTGCCAACAGATCAGCAAAACGCCTATCCCCTTGCTTAGAATTATTGCCAATATTGTTAGTTTTTATTCTACCACCTGTTATAGCAGCAGCTGCCCAAAAGTAACCTGCTGCCATGGCATCGGTTTCTATGGCATAGGCTCTAGCTTTATAAGTCTGGGGTTCGATTATGAATTTATTATAAGCATCTCTTTGCACATTTACAGCAAAATCGGCCATTATTTTGATAGTCATATCAATAAACGGTTTTGATTGCAATTCACCACTTAGGCTTATTTCTAGCCTATCTTTGGCATAAGGAGCAATCATTAATAGCGCTGATAGGTATTGTGAAGAGCTTGCCCCATCAATAGTGGTTTTGCCGCCTTTTAACCCATTGGCTTTAATTATTACCGGCGGGCAACCGTTATCATGCTGGCTGCTAATATCAACATCCAACATTCTTAAAGATTTTATAAGGTCTTCAATTGGTCGTTCGTGCATACGCTTGGTACCACTTAAGCTGTATTCACCACTAGCAATTGTCAGCATTGCTGTCAAAAAACGGATAGAAGTGCCTGAGAGTTTTAAATCTAAGCTTGCTTTAGGATTGGGGATCTTACCACCCAAACCATAAACCTTAAAATTATCATGCTCGATTTCTATCTTTATACCCAGCTCACGTAAAGCTTCAATCATCACTTGTGAATCTTCGGCAATCAAAGCAGCTTGCAAGTTAGTTCTGCCTTCGGCAAGAGCTGCAATTAGCAAGGCTCGATTAGTTAAGCTTTTTGAACCAGGTAAAGAAATGGTTTTATTTATTTTATTTTTATTTTTTATGATAATTTTATCGGGGTAAGTAAGCATATATAGAGAATTTTAACAGTCTAATTGTGATTTTTATAGCTTATAAGCTGCTAATGTTACAAAGAAGTGCTTGCATATTAGCTATTATCTGCTAGAATAGCTTTTGCTGATGCGTGGACCCATAGCTCAGTTGGTTAGAGCAGTCGACTCATAATCGATTGGTCGCGGGTTCAAGTCCCCCTGGGTCCACCAAACAAAAGAAGCTCGCTTTTATGGCGAGCTTCTTTTTTATGATAAAGGTTTGTCAAAACACTAATTTTGGATTTGCTCGAGCCACTCGAAAAATTCCTCTGGCGGGCTATACTCTTCACTCCAATTCTGAAAATCGTTAGCTATTGGGTCAATACTGCTATGTTCTTTTTCACTAGCTCCACTATTACCTGCCCATGTTCTTTGAAATGCTAAATATAAATTTGCCCAGTCATCATGATCTCGTAAGACTTTTTTACTACCATTTGCATTAATTTTGCTACTACCATCACCATTAATATTTAAACTGATAGTATTTTGGTTGCCATTGTTATCATAGTCAACCCAAGTATTTCCTCGGCCTAAACCTATATTTTCATTCAAAGAGTTTTCGTCTAGGGCTTTACTACTACCATTTGAGTAATTTATTATAAATGTGCTGCTGCAAGGGCTATTTACCAAGTCACATAAACCTAATGATTTGTAGCCTTTAGCTTTATAAAACCTGTCACCAGTGCCTGCTCCTGTAACTGGCCCAATTCCACGCAACTGATAAAGATAGTTCATAATACTAATATAATTTGGTTTAAAGTTTTCACCAACATCACCACCATGCAATAAGCCCAGATTATGCCCTAACTCGTGCATTATAGTACCTGCTTGGTAGTTCACCAAAATATTTTTTTCTCTTGTGCTTGCGTCGCCAAAGTTCCATGCACCAATAGTTATTATGATATCGTTACCTTCTATTTCAGCTCTACCTGATGAACCGTTGCTACCATTTTTGTTTTGTGAATTTGCCAAGAGCATATAATGGAAAACTTGTTTTCTATTTATCTCCATATATTGGTCTTTATATTCATAAAAATTACCTCGACCATTTAAGCCACTAGTACTTTGTGATAGACCAATACTTGTTTTATAAGGTACTCTGGAGCGTTTATTGCCCAAATTGTAGTTTGCTGGGCTAAAACTGCCCGAGAAGCGATCGCCAGCATCAATATGCAAATTAATGCCATTATTTGCAAAAGACTTAACTACTAAATCTAAAGCAGCTTTTTGGGGTATCAAGCCTTTATGGTCTTCTTTATCCATATAATCTAGTTCTATAAATATATCTTTTTTGTTGCTCCTAGCGCCCATTGCATACAGGTCTATGCCTGCAAATTTACCACCAGCAACTTCAGCTGTGTCAGGTATACCGTCAGCATCTATATCACTAGCAAATTCTGGTACATCATTGGGTCCGCCAGCAGTTGCAAATCTTCTATTTGTCCAATCGCTAGCTTTGTTTGAATCGCTGTTTGCCAAATCACGCACTATTGAAAAACCGTGCTTTGTTTTACCATAAGGTAAATCATTTACGTTGCCGCCTTGCCATGCGCCAGCAGATAAAGGAGTATCGTTATTGTTGCCAAAACGAACAAAATCTACGGTCTTATTATCTTTAATAAGTTCTATAAAACCATTTCCACCACTGCTATTAGACCAACGTGGAATTACATCAGGGCTGTTAAGTAAATACACAATTTGATCACTGTTAAATCGGGTATCGGTGCCTTGCCCAGCTATAACAGCGTATTTGCCCGGAGCCAAACTAAGGTTTGGAATATCGAATATTGCAATATCATAGTATTTAAAAGGATTTACTCTTTGCTGGCTTAATGAGCGCAATTTATAATCAGCCAAATTAATTGTTTGGCTTGTAGCGTTGTAGACTTCAAACCAAGGTTTGTCGCTATTGTATGTAGTGGAGCTTACCTCAGTTATTAGCAATGAATTAGTTCTGCCTCCAGTTGGTCCAGAGCTTCCAGGACAGGCGGTCAAAGATATTGCCAGCCCAATACTAATTAGTGATAATACAAGTTTGTTCTTCCGAATAATTTTCATATAAAACTCCCTTTTAAAATACAAAACTATTATGTACAGGTTTTATGAGAATAAGCTGTAAAAAGATATTGTTAAACCTAAGAAGCAGAGTATAAAGAAATTATTACAAAACTATCACGATTAGAACTATGAAAATCTTGGGCTCGAGCTTGTTTATATTTTAGATTAAGAGGCGCAGAACTTTGCACCTCTTCAATTTGTAAATTATTTTTTGGCAGATTTTGCAGTGCGCTTGCGAATTGTGGCATTTAATATCCGTTTGCGAATACGAATATTTTTTGGGGTGATTTCTACCAGCTCATCTTTGGCAATATATTCTAAGGCTTCTTCTAAGCTTAAGACCCTTGGTGGAGATAGAATCATATTTTCATCTTTGTGGGCGGTACGAACAGCTCCTAATTTTTTATTCTTACAAACATTTATATCTAAATCTTGAACTTTAGCATTGGCACCAATTATCATACCGGCATAGACCTTGGTTCCAGGTTTAATGAAAAATACGCCTCGATCTTGCAATTTAAATAAGCTGTAAGCAAAGGCTTCACCATTTTCCATAGATACAAGTGAGCCTTGAGAATTGACAATTTCACCTGCAAATGGCTCATAGCCGTCTAAGGTATGGTTTAAAATCCCCTCGCCCCTAGTCATAGATAAAAACTGGGTACGGTAGCCAAACAAGGCCCTACTTGGTATAGAAAACTCGAGCCTAGTCCTATCACCTTGGCTAGGAGCCATATTGAGCAAATTACCTTTTCTTTTTGATAGTGATTCAATAATACTGCCAACATCAGTTGTAGGTACATCAGCTATTAGATGTTCATATGGCTCGTGTAGCTTGCCATCAATCTCTTTCATGATTACTTCTGGGCGTGAAACACTAAATTCATAACCCTCACGGCGCATTTCTTCCATCAAAATTGATAAATGCAACTCACCCCGACCAGAAACCCGATAAGACTCATTGCCTAAACTCTCTACTCTTAGGGCCACATTGCTCAAAAGTTCTTTTTCTAAACGGTCTATAATATGACGTGAGGTAACAAATTTACCCTCTAAGCCTGCAAAAGGGCTTGTATTGGGGCTAAAAGTAACGCTCACAGTTGGCTCATCAACAGTAATAGTTGCAAACGCTTCTATTTCTTCTGAGCTTGTTAGGGTATCACCGATTTGTACATTTTCTAAGCCTGATAAAGCAACAATATCACCTGCGGTAATTTCTTCAACATCTATTTTATCTAAGCCAAGGTGAGTAAAAATCTTAGTGATTTTGGCTTTGGTTTTTTGATTATTGGCTTGTATTTGGTGAACCACATCACCTTTTTTAGCTTTACCCTGATAAACTCTGCCTACGGCAATACGACCAATATAATCAGAATAATCAAGATTGGCCACCTGAAAGACAAATGGTTTGTCAGTTTCTGCATCAGCTGCTGGAATATGCTCTATTATTGCTTCAAAGAGTGGTTTTAGGCCGTCAGTTTCCTTATTTTCATGATGCCAAGCCTTGCCCTCACGAGCAATTGCATACAAAATAGGAAAGTCTAACTGGTCTTCATTGGCATCTAGCTCAGCCATTAGGTCAAAAGTCATATTTACTACTTCTTCTGGTCTAGCATCTTTACGATCAATTTTATTAATCACTACAATTGGTTTTAAACCTTTATCCAAGGCCTTTTTCATAACAAAACGAGTTTGGGGCATAGGGCCTTCGGCAGCGTCTACTAAAATTAAAACACCGTCAACCATGTTTAGAGCACGTTCTACTTCGCCGCCAAAATCAGTGTGACCCGGGGTATCTACAATATTAATCTTTATGCCTTCCCACATGATGGCAGTGTTTTTGGACAAAATTGTAATGCCGCGTTCTTTTTCTAAATCATTGGAGTCCATGACTCGCTCAGCTACTTTTTGGTGAGCTGCAAATATTTTTGATTGTTGTAACATGCCATCAACCAAGGTCGTTTTGCCGTGGTCAACGTGGGCAATTATTGCTATATTTCTGTATTCCATGATAATCCTTACTGCCTAATCTTACGGCACAAGGAGTAATTATACACTTTTAAATACTAATTACATGTGTGCATTCAAATCGTTTGGGGCTAATGTTAGACTTGTCTACATGTTAGATATGATTAAATTTGATAATAAGGGCTTAGTAGCTGTTGTTACCCAAGATGCTAATTCTGGTGAAATATTAATGTTGGCTTATGCCAACCGTGAGGCCTTAGAAAAAACTTTAGAAATAAAGCAAGCTCATTATTTTAGTCGTTCACGCAATGAGCTTTGGCATAAAGGCGCAAGTAGTGGTCATTTTCAAGAGATTATTGAAATCCGATATGACTGCGACCAAGATGCAGTGCTCTATCGAGTAAGGCAGACAGGGGCTGCTTGCCATACTGGTAATTATAGCTGCTTTTATAGAACGCTTACAGAGCCTAGTAGCAGGTCTGTGGGAGATGTTTTGGTTAGGCTCGAGCATACTATCCAAGACCGCCTAAAAAACCAACCA
>CAMZLP010000114.1 GCA_947311535.1 uncultured Deinococcota bacterium
AGGTCAGCAGTAGTCATAGGTTCTGGCACATCAAAATCATAGTAAAAGCCAAAATCTATTACTGGCCCTATACCCATTTTTATCTCACTGCGTTTAAAACCTTTTTTAGTAAAATATTCAATAACTGCCTGAGCCATAACATGGGCCAAAGTATGGCGCATTAGTTTTATGACTTCATCAGGATTATTTTTGGTAACTATTGCCACTTGCGCCCCATCTGGCACAATACTTAGTAAATCATTTAATTCACCATTTACAATTGTGCCAAAAGCTGCTCTTGCTAAACCTGGGCCTATGGCTTCGGCAACATTAAGACCAGTTGCATTTTCTGCTAAATCTAGTTTTTTTCCATCAGGTAATACTACATGCATCAGTTACTCCATTTCAATTTTATTATTTTATTTGGATTTTAATAAATTAACAAGCTATATTGCTTTAAATAGACGTTCGTTTGCTAAAAACCATTAAATTAAGCAATATCGCAAACATATATTTAGAAGCTTAGCACGTTTTTTGAAAAAAATAAGAATATTCTTCGATTTTGATAGAGTATTTGATTAAACGGCTACTATGTGATTTGATTCACAATATTATTGCTTGTGAATTTTTTATTGAGATTTAATTCGATTTATTAGAAGAATATAAGTTATAATTTGGCTAATGGATTTAGTTTCTTTATTTTCGGACGACATTAATTTAAAAAATCTTTTAAGCTCACAGATTGCTCTTGACTATTTAATAAACCCTAGTAAAGCAGGTTTTATTAGCACCAAGGCTTTGGACGGGCTCGAGCCTCTCGGATTTCTAGGTGCTATAGTAGTCGGTGAGTCTTTACAAAAAGAAGCCTTTAAATTTGTTCAACGCCAAAGCTTAGCTGCCCAAAGGGTAGCAGCCGTTGACACAATAATGGTCACACCAATGGGGCTAATGGGTGATTATTCTATGGCACAGGCAATAAGCAAACAACTAAATAGTAAAAATTGGTCAGCAATCGGTGCTCGGGTGGTGATAATAGGCAATGATGCTAGGGCAATTTCGACAGCTAATGAGCTTTCCAGCTTGGGGGCAAAGCATATTGCAATAATTGCTCATGAGCAACCCACAGCAGAGCAGGCATTGCGCAATCTTGCAATCTCTAGCCAAAAGCTAGCCACCACACCAGGGCAAGTTCTGGCAAAAACCAGCCTTGAACGTGCCGATTTATTAATTAGATTTGATTACAGCATAGAAATTGAAATTGAATACCTTGGCCCTCATTTAAATATTATTGATTTTTCACCAAACCCTTTTAGTACTTTACGCCAAGAAGCTAGCAAAATGGGTGCCGAAACTATTTCGGATAAAGATATTCTGGCTCATCATCTTTCGACTATGCTCGAGCTTATCTTAGCTCGTGATGTTTCAGTTGATTACTTTTTGGATATTTTGCACCAGTAGCTAGTTCCAAGGGATTTAAATCCCTTAAATTAATCTAATTAAGTTTGTAAAACTTGAATTAATGTAATGGCCTAACATAAAGCTCATAAAATAAATTACTAAACTTAAAGCAGTGAGAATTTTATTGATTATTTTTTGGCTATCGTTTGGCCTAGCTCAAGAGTTTATAGAGCTAGCAGAATCTCAAATTAGTAAAAGCGGCTTTCTTACTACCGTAAGTTTTGAAGGCAAGAATTATCAGCACATTGATGGTATCGGTTGGATTAATGGAGCAGAAAAACAATTTCGAATTATTGATAATCGCATCTATATTGTTAAGCCTAGCAATAAAATAAATACTCAGATAACAAATATTAGATATGGCAGCATAAGAAACAGAATTGTTTTAGATATTGTCGGCTATTCAGCTAAAAAACTAAAATATTTAGAATCAGAGGGTTCACTTCAAAAAACAGAAGTACTAGAGCTGGTTTTACCATTGCTCGACTATAATCCTAATTTAATAAAAGATTACGCCATGATAAATCAAGAACTATTAAATATAAATAATAAGACTGTTTTTAAAATCTTTGGGGCAGCTATTGATTACAAAATATTTGTTTTGGCTAATCCAAGTAGATTAGTTATTGATTTTAATGAGCGCTTCGAAGAACAAAAAGAAGCTCTAGGGCATGGCGTAGTATTTCGGCGTTTTAGCTTTGATACTGGCCAAAAACTATCTACTGTAAATCTTTTAGAAATTGCTCCTAATAATGGTCATTTTGAAGTTCTTGGCGAAAATAAGCAAGCTCAAAAACTCAAGTCTCTTAGCAATGGTGCATTTGCTGCAATTAACGCAGGTTATTTTGATACTCAAAACTTTATTTCTATTGGTTACTTAAAAATTAACGGTAAAACAATTTCTATGCCATCACGCAATAGAGCGGTAATAGGCTTTGGTGAATCTGTGCTAATCGACCGGCTAAGCACCGAGACCGCTATTTATATTAATGACGATTATTATTTTGCAACTTTAACAGGCACCCAAAGCGACATTATGCTTTATACAATTCCTGATAGCTCAATTAATGATACTGGCAAAGCTGTAATAGTAGTAAAAGATGGCATAGTAGCATCACATAGTTTTGCGCCTGTTGTGGTGCCTGAAAATGCATTTGTAATCGCTTATAATCCAATAATACCTAGTTTATTAGAAGTGAAGCCAGGCGATAAGGTTAGCTACGAAATCAAATATAAGCCAGCTGAGTTTTTAGATTTAGCCTATGCAATTGAAGCAGGGCCATTATTACTAAAAGACCATCAAAATGTTTATGAGCCTAGGCTCGAGCATTTCCAAATTGGTCAGAAGATATTAGACGGCTACACTCAGCAATCTGCAATTGGCGTTAAAGAAGACGGCACAGTGATTATGTTAGTAGCTGATAATATGATTGCCGCTGACCTAATTCCATTATTTCAATCACTAGATGTAAAAGATGCCATGCGCTTAGATAGCGGCTCGAGCGCAACCCTTTATGCTGATGGAAAAGTATTAAATCGCTTCTTTAACCGTAGATTGGTCACAGCTATTGTATTTATTCCGACAGAATAGCTATCCAATAAACACTATGATGAAATTATGAAAAAAGGCATTATCTGCCTAATACTGCTCTTTAGTCAGTTGGTTTTAGCCGAAGCAAGCTTAGAGCTAGGCTTTGATGGTAATATTATTGCAAATCATTGGAACCCAATCAAGCTAATTAGCCGAGACGAAAAAGCTGCCCAATTAGTACTAAGGATAGATCAGGGTAGTTTGCGTGACGGTGAAAACATTGTTAATTACAGCTTTAGTATTCCTAGGAGTCATGGAATATCAATATTTGAAAATGATATTTATATCCCCAAATGGCAAAAATTTACATGGCAACTTCTAAATGAAGAATCTGTATTAGCTAGTGGAAGTTTTGACCGCAGGTTTGCAAGCCCAACTAAACTCAGTCTGATTATTTCTGCAAACCCTAGCAAATGGTTTCGGGCTAGCAATGAGCGAGCTGCCAATATTGCGGCAAATTCTTTAACAAAAAGGCTAGCCAGCTATGATGGTATTTCAAAAATTATTATTGATGGTACTGCTCCGGCGCCCAAATTAGAAAATCTTATTGCCGCAGCAACTGCCGGTGTGCATGTCTCTTTGCTCGAGCCTCTCCCTAATAGCCATGTCGAAATAATAGCTCTTGCTCCCGATAGAATTCAAGGACTAGGTGCTGGTTTTATAACTAAAACAGCTAATTTAATCAATCTTCAAAATATTGAATTTGAAAAAATATTTACTAACTTTGTGGCTAATAATAGTATTAAAGCCCCCAAATCCAAGCCCCAAATCCCGATTATAATCGCATTGTCAATTTTTGCAATTCTGGTACTAATTTTAATGCGCCTAGGTCAAAATTCAGCAATTATGACTAGCTTGTCGCTAAGTTTAATTGCAACAATTCTCGCTTGGACTTACCTAATGCCAGAGCATTTAGAAATAACAAAAGAGCAAAGCTTGCAAATTGCCTCAGGCGAGTTAGCAAAAGAATTAAAACTAAGTACTATATTTTCATTGCGGGGCAGCCAAATTAATATAGAATATCCTGGCTATTTGCTCGAGCATGTCCCTTTTAGCCAGCAAGATGATAGTAGTCAAATTATTATTAAACGTTGGAAAGATATTAATTACAGCCATAAACCAAGCTTGAGCAAAGCACTCTTAATTTTAGAAGACGATAAAATAATCAATCGTTCCAAACATATTTTAAGCGATGTTTACATCAAAGGCATTGGCTTTTTGGCAGATTTAAAACCAGGAGAAGCAGTAATCTTAGCTCAAGAAGATCACAAACTACCCAAGCTCTACGAAGGTATTATTGCTCCATTGCCCAATGGCACAGCCATTGCTCGCTATGGTAATAATGTTTTAATTGCTCTTAGCAAAGCTCAGGAATTATCACAATGAAGTTCTTTTCAGATTTTACACTTCGTTTAAAACGCCTAGATATTTTACAGCTTGCTATTGCAATCTTTGGCTTACTGATAATCAGCATAGTATTTACATGGCCTGCCGACTTTTACCAGGTTAACAATAGTTTTTTCATAGTAAGCTTAATTAGGGTTTCTTTGCTTTGTTTAATAGCTTTATATTATGGCAGCAGTTCCAAATTCAAAAGCCAAAAAGAAAAACGCTTAGATATTATGGCAATTATCTTTTTGGCAATTGTTACAATCCCCATAGATATTGCTAGCTATAGTTTGAGTATTCCTGATATTCCTGTTTATTGGTCGCCGATTTTAGCAATTGTTGATAGCTTGGCTTATTTTAGTTTGGGTTTAGTTTTGGCACAAATACTGTATTTTTTGCATTTAAGGTTTTTAACGGCTTTTGCAGTTTTTGGGCTAGCCTCCGCTTTATTTATGTTAGATATAAATCTAGGTTTAGCACTTAGCAGCCCTGCCCATGCAATTTCTAAACCATCATTAATTCATCTTCTTGTTATGCTAGCAATTGCCATAATTGGTATCGGGAGTCTAATTAAAAATGATTCAAGCCAGCCAGAGTCAAGCTAAAAGCAAAAAAGCAAATCTTGCTTTTCATAAAGAGATTAGCAGAAATAGATTTTGGGAAAGAAAACTATTTATAGCTAGTATAATCTCGGCTGCTTTGCTATTTGTTTTATGGCTTGTGGCAGTACCAATCTTTTACCGCCTTGGTATTTTAATAATTAGCTTTTTAGCAGCACTGCTAATAAAGACCAAAGATAACAAGCATTGGGCATTCTCTTGGATTGCAAAGTCTATTGGATTAAGCTATGAGACCGCGCTCGAGCTAAATCAAAATGATCCATATAAACTAAACGAGGCAGTCCTTAAACGTGCCAAAACATTAAGCCTAAAACTAGAAAAACCTCAACAAAATCTCTGGTGGCTGCCAATAATTGCCCTTGCAATAGGTTTTGCAGTTTTACCATTTAGCCCTTTTAAAGGCTCAAAAATCTTTTCGGGCCTTAATCCAAATAGTATTAATAGTAGCTCTTCAGAGATAGAAAATAGCAGCGATATTAGCCAAGAAGACCCAGAAGCCAATTTAGAAGATAACCCAGAACTCAGCAGCTTAAGCAATGATGATGCTCCTACTGATGACAATGAGCTCGAGCAAAAGCAAAATGAAGGCTTGTCTGATGGAATCTCAGAAGATAAAGCCCTCTCAGATTTTATAGATAATGTAAAACAACGAGATAAATCAAGAAAAAATAGCGAAGGTCAAGCTCAAAAGCAAGAACAGCAAGCCCAAAACCCATTTAATAGCATTCAAGAACTCCCCCAAAACCCAGAGGTCAGCGAGCAAAGTGGCACAGGGCAGCAAGAACAAGAAGGCCAAGAACAAAGCCAAGATGGACAGCAAAATAATAGTGGCCAGCAATCCAGCAGCCCAAGTGAGCAAGAGCAGCAATCAGGCCAAGATGAAAAGTCCGACGGTGACTCTTCGGCAGATGCTACAGAGCAAGGCCAAAACCAAGAAAACAAAGCCAATGATGAGCAGCAAGAAGAAGGTCAAGAAGAACAATCTCAGATACCAGCTAGCAGCGATAATTCCAATGCTGAGCAAGGCCAGCCAGAAGACCAAGGTCAAAACAGCAATCAACAAAGCACAGACCAAAATGACCCGCAAGCCGACCAGCCTTTGGGCGAGGGTGAAAAGGGTGAAGATGGTGTAGGTAAAGACCCCACAGCCGAGACCCAAGGCAACAATAATCCAGATGTCATAGAAGCAGCTCAAAACCAGCCAGACTTTTTAGAGGGTGAATTAAAACAAGCTGAAAGCAATCAGGCTGGCACAGTTAGGCTCGCAGGCACACAAGATAATAAAGGCTCAACTGCAAATAACAAAGCCATATTTAACCGCAGCCAAGAAGAAGCCATCAGCGAAGGCAGCATTCCATTGGAATATCAAGAAATAATAAGAAATTATTTTAGATAAATTTAGCAACTGTGACTACGATTTTAGATAAATTTAGCAACTGTGACTACGTTTGACAAAACCCTGCTTTTGTCATGTCAAGCGACCGGTAATTTGTCATATCGAGCGACCGCAGGGAGTCGAGATATCTCCCATGTTGTGTGTTGCCAATAAATTCCAAAGCTAGGGTAATTTGCTGCTTTATGAATTAAGGGGTAATTTACTCAACAGGAGATTCCTCCGCTACGGTCGGAATGGCAGCAGTTTAATACAAAACTAGGCATAATACTTATTTTAATTTTTTTACTTGTTTCGCAGGTTCATAATTTAGAGCCTCGTAGTTTGCGACTTTATTCCTTATCCTTTATTATCAGTCAAAGACTTTATTTAAACGCATTATTTGGAATTGGTATAAGTTAATAAAACCATCACTATCACTAATATAGAGAATTTTCTTATACCTCCGTATTTAGAGCCATGTTAGGGTAAAAAATATATTCTGAGAGGAGATAATATGAAATATATTTTATCTTTTGTAGTTGCATTTATTAGCTTAGCTCTGGCCCAAGGAAGTACCGCGCCCATACTAACAAGCAGCCTATTGTTTAATGGCTCAGGCACAATTGTAGTTAGTAGTTTTCAAACCGACTCAGCCTTTGTTGTCAATATGACAAGCAGTGCCAAAGCAAACCTTTCTTTATTTAGTGCTAGCACAGGCCAAAAAATAATGAACTTTAGCGAGGGGCAAATAATGCCTTACACAGGTGAGTTTTTCTTTATAGTCCATAGCCCAGATAGTAAAACAAGCTGGCAGATAAGTGTAGAAAATCAATCTTATATTGATAGTATTAATCAAGCAAGGCAGCAGGCAGAGCTTGCCAGAAACAATGCCTCAAGTGCTCAAAATAGCGCAACCCAAGCCCTCAGCAATGCCTTATCTTTTGAAGGCATAGGCAGTAACCCTACAAGCGAATTTTATGCACATACACCCTTTAAAGTAAATTTTAATCAGGATAGCGGTCTTAAATTATTTTTATATAGTGGCACAAACAATATTTCAGAAATAGAGCCTGGCCAGCTAATTGAATTTACAGGTCAATTTTACATTTATGTTAATAGCCCAGACCAAAACACAGCTTGGCGCCTTGACCTAACTAATGTCAATTAATTAAAAAACATAGTTTTTAGCAAAATAGCAATTTCAATTATCATAATATTTAGGTAAGCCTGTGTGCTTGCCTAAATATTATAGTTTTTCCTGATTAATGCCAAAGCTAAACAAATTGCCCAAAACGGGAGCTTCCTCCGCTACGGTCAGAATGACACCAGTTTTGTCATGTCGAGCGACCGCTTTTGTCATCTTGAGCGACTGCAAGGAGTCGAAAGATCTCCCTTGTTGTAAGCTGTGACTGCATTCAAAAACTAGAGTGATTTGCCGCTTTATGAATTGAGGAGTAATTTACCCAACGGGAGCTTCCTCCGCTACGGTCAGAATGACGGTCGAAGCTGCTCGGTTTGTACCTTGGCTAACACATCTGCTTTATTCCATTGGGGCAATATAATCAGCCCGTAAAGACTGCAACTGCCTTGCCAAACTAGGGCTAATATCAGCTAGTGCATTTCTAATTGCCTCTTTGATATTGGGGTCATCTTCTTTTTTGGGTATTTGGGCATCTAATGGCACAATGCGTTCTCCAATATAAATATTTGAACTATATCGGGCTAGCTCTTTGGCGGTGACAGGGTCTACAATTACCGCTTCTAACTGTAATTTGGTAGAAATATGCAAAACCTTTATCAAGCTAGCAACTGGAGTGATTTCTTCTATCTGACGCTCGTAAATTGGTGCACCCACAAAGACCGCATATTCTGCCCCAACGGTACGGGCAATTTGAGCAGATGACAAAACTGCCCGATAGCTGTGCATTTCTCGGCTACGCTCGATAAAGCGCAGTCGCTGCGAACTAGTAAACCCACTATAAGCATTGCTAGCCAAACTTGCTTCTAATCGCTCAGCTAAACCCACTACTCTAGCCTCGGTAGGAGCATTGATAACAGCCACCTGATAAGCACTGCTCTGGCTTTGAGGAATACAGGCTGTAAACAAAATAGCCTGCAAAACAAATAAGATAAATATCTTGCTAGGTTTCATAATATTTTAATTATTATCTATTTAGCAAGCTCAATGTTAGCAGTTTCATGAAAACTATTAAGACTTGGCTTTATTTTTTAGTCATAGTCTTTGGTTTTGAATTTCATCTTTATACAGCTCAGTAACCCAGTTTTCAAGATTATTACTTGCCTTAATAATTCTGCCTTGCTTCATTATTAGCTGCAAACTTGGTACAGACTCAAATATAGAATTATCATAAACATAGCCATAGTCAACTTGTAACATAGCTTGTCTAATAGCAGCTTTATTATCTATAAATCTTTCCCTAATTTTATCCTCTGGTACATCATGCCCGCCCTTGGCTACACGCAATTTCACCCGACTTACTGACATATTTTGTGTTCTAAGACTGACATGGTACATAGCAATCTTAAAACCAACTAGTTGTGCTTTGTTGACAATGCTATTTCGTGAGTATTTTGTAAAAACAGTTTCTGTTACAAAACTTTGCCCAGTTTTAAGATATTCCAGCCTACGCCTACCTGCAATTAAAGCTGCTCTTAGCGAAGATTTTGGAGACATATCTTTAATTTCGTGTTTCTGTATTTCATCGGCATTGACAAGTGGCAAATTTGTTATTGGCTGAATGATTTTTTGATAAATTGTTGATTTACCTGCCCCATTTGGACCAGCTATCAAAAACAGCCACTTAGTTTTTTTAGAAAAGTTCATTTAGCAAGGAGTATTGTTTATATCTCATCTTCAAAATATCCAACGGCTCGAGCCTCATCACCAAGTTTGGCATAGGCAGCTTCAATCTCCGGCGTAAAATTACTCATACGTTCGTTAAATTTCTCCATATAAGCTTCTTGCTCTTCGCCTGTTAATTCATCAATAGATAATTGCGCCTTAAGGGCAAGCTCTACCCTTTCAAAACTAAAATTACTAGATCTCTCGGTAGCGCGCCCTAAGCGTAGCCAGTGCTCTACTTGTTTGGCTATCGAACGGCTATGAGTTTTGGCTGCTTCTCGTACAATTTTCATCTCTTCATCTGAAATTCTAACAGTATGTGGCATAAATATATCTCCTAAAGCATTGTGTCATTATGACACGTATAGTAAATAAATCAATAATATTTAGCAGCAATAAGATTTTTAAAACAGCTTTAGGCTGCCTTTGGTCATATTTCTTAATTGCAGTTCTAAATTTTCTTTCTCATCAGCTAACAATGAGACTTGCATAATTAAACCGTTGGCACTGTAATCAATATCTTCTTTTTTTAGCTCTGCCCAATCATCAAGCAATCTATGTACGCTGTCCATTTCGGCAAAAGGCACTTCAAATTTTAGCTTTAAGCGGTCTTTTATCTCTTTTATACCAGCTTGCTCAATGGCCTTGGCTAAGGAGCCAGAATAAGCCCTTGCCAAACCGCCAGTTCCTAGCTTTGTACCGCCAAAATAGCGAGTATTGATTGCCAAAATGTGGTCTAGGTTGCGTTTATCAATTAGCTCAAACATTGGTCTGCCGGCTGTGCCTCCGGGTTCACCATCATCAGAAAAACGCAGCTCTTTGCCTAATTTATAGGCAAAACAGTGGTGACCAGCGTCTGGGTATTTGGCTTTAATTGCTGCTAGTTTTTCTTTGAAAAAATTCAAATCGTCCATTCGGCAAACGCAAGCATAAAATTTACTCTTTTTTATTTCTTCGAAGTGCTCAAATTCTTTAGCGACTGTAAAATAGCCCATTAGCAGTATTCTAACCCAATTTAGAAATAGCTTGTCATGTTAACTGGATATTAAGCAAAAAATAAGCCCCAAGGGAGATTTTATTCGGGGCTCAAGAGTCGCAGCGGCCATCGCCGATTTACTGAGCATTCTAATTCAAATATGAATCGCCTAATCTTGGATATTTGCCCGAGAACAGCGAATTTTTAACATTTAGCAAAATTTTTATATTTCTATTACCAAAACTAAATATCTGTGCTAGACTGGTTGCATGAATTTTTTACAAGCATTAATTTCTCGATGTTGTTGTCTTTATTCATAGTTTTTTTAAACCCATAATCCATAAAATTTAATTATTATTGTTATCATTTAGGAGATATTATGTCTTTAGTTATATATAACAGCCAAAGTAGAAAAAAAGAAGTTTTTAAACCCGTTGCCGAGGGCCATGCAGGGATTTATTTTTGTGGGCCCACAGTTTATAGTGAGCCGCATTTGGGCCATGCCCGAGGGCCGATTGTTTTTGACAGCTTAAAACGCTGGTTGCAGTTTAGCGGTTACAAAGTACGCATGGTTTCTAATATTACCGATGTTGGGCACTTAACCGATGATATGGATGCGGGCGAAGATAAAATGCTAAAACGGGCTAAGTTGGAAAAGCTCGAGCCTATGGAGGTAGCCGAAAAGTACTTTTGGGCGTATTTTGATGCCATGGCTAAGTTAGGAGTCCGAAAACCTGATATTGTACCCCGAGCTAGCGGGCATATTATAGAGCAAATAGAAATGACCGAAGAGCTAATAAAAAACGGCTTGGCTTATGTCAAAGGCGGCAATGTTTATTTTGATATTTCTGCTTGGGAAAGCTATGGTGAATTGTCAGGTAGAAACCCCGAAGATTTAAAAGAAGGCACTAGGATTGACGTCCGCAGTGACAAAGACGACCCCCGCGACTTCGCTCTTTGGAAAAAGGCCGAACCAGAGCACATAATGCGTTGGAACAGCCCTTGGGGTGAGGGTTATCCGGGCTGGCATTTGGAATGCTCGGTCATGAGTACTAAATATTTAGGTGATGAGTTTGACATTCATGGCGGTGGATTGGATCTTATTTTTCCACATCATGAGTGCGAGCTTGCCCAAGCCAAGGGTGCTGGCAAGGCATTTTCTCGATATTGGATGCACTGGAATATGATTACCCTAAAGGGTGAAAAAATGGCTAAGAGTAAAAACCATTTTGTGACTTTAAAAGAGTTATTTGAAGAATATGACCCAATTGTCATTCGTTTTCATTTGCTGCGTTCCCACTATCGCAGCTTGTCTGATTTTAGTGATGACGGTATTTTGTCTTCTCAGCAAGGTTTAAAACGTTTAAAAGAAAGCTATGCCAATTTGCTTAAATTAGCTGATGATTCTGCTAGCGACAAAGCTGCTTTTAGTAAGCAAAGACAAGATTTTAAAACTGCCATGGATGACGACTTAAATACTCCGCAAGCAATCGCGGTATTGTTTGATGCCAATAAAGAGATTAATTCTAAACTAAAAAATGCTTCTCAGGGCTATATTAACGCTGCCAAAGAATTTTTTGATGATTATTTTGTTGAGATTTTTGGCTTGCTCGGTGAAGCTAAAGAGGCTAGTGAAATTAACTTAGATACTGTTTCGGGGATAATGGATTTAGTTATGGAATCAAGGCAATCGGCTCGAGCCCGTCGTGATTTTGCCCGTTCTGACGAGATAAGGGACAAGCTTGCTGCTTTAGGAATTATCTTAGAAGATGGCTCTGACGGTACTGCTTGGAAACTAAAATAGACAGCTTAGACTTAGCCTATTTAAGGCTAAAAAATGCCAAAGGGCTTGGTCCACGCAAGGCCAAGCTCTTAATAGAGCATTTTGGCTCGGCTCAAGTTGTTTTAGAAGCTGACAAGATTGCTCTGGCCGAGCTTGAAGGCGTTGGACCATCATTAATAAAAGCCATTAATGATGCTAAAAGCAGCGATTGGCCAGAAAAAGAATTAGCAAGAGTAAAACAAAAAGGCTTTAGTTTCTTAAATTTTGAAGCAGAGAATTATCCAATTGGCTTAAAGGCAATTTTTGACCCGCCTATGCTCTTGTATATAAATGGTAAATTGCCCGAGCTAAATACTGCCCCAGCCAAAGCCATTGGCATTGTCGGTGCACGTGATGCCAGCGACTATGCCCTCAGCTTTAGCAGGCAATTAGCCAAAAGCCTAGCCGAAGCTAATATTGTGATTGTATCTGGCTTAGCTCTGGGCATTGATGGCTCTGCCCACAGAGGAGCCATGGAAGCCAGCGACGGCAAAACAATTGCAGTGCTGGGTTCTGGCTTAGACAATATCTACCCTAGCACTCATAAAAATATGGCTACTAAAATTGCTGCCAAGCACGGTGCGGTTATTAGCGAATATCCGCTTGGTACAAGGCCAAATGCTAGTAATTTTCCGGGTAGAAACCGCATAATCAATGGTTTATCTGCCGGAATTGTAGTGGTAGAAGCCGCCAAAAAATCTGGCTCTTTAATCACTGCTGATTACGCTGCTGAGGAAGGTAGAACTGTTTTTGCAGTACCGGGCAGAGTTGGTGATCTCCGCTCCGAGGGTACGCTTGGGCTATTAAAACAAGGAGCAATTCTTATTGATAGTGCCGAGGATATCTTTAATGAGTTTTCTTGGGCTGCCAAGCCAAAAGAAATAAAAGCCCTTAACTTAAGTGAAAGCGAAGAGGCAGTTTTGGAGCTAATTCGCAAACTTACTAATCCTTTACTAGATAACTTATCAGAGGCTTTAAATTTGCCAGCAGCTCAGATTATGCCTATTTTGACCATACTCGAGCTAAAAGGGTTAATAAAAGCTCAGGCTGGTGGGCGTTATATTGTTTTACCTCAATAGCCTAATACAATCAAAGTAATTTTTATAAATCAATAAATACAAAAACAGTTTTTCTTATAGTAAATTTTGGATATGCTCGAGCATATCCAAAGTCTCCCCTTCATCTTTTTTGTATTCCAAAGTAATTACCCACGGACTAGTTTTCTTTAAAACAGACTCCAGAATCTTGTAATCACGTTTTTGAAGCGGCTCATGAGCATCAAAAATTATGCCGTCCTTTTCTCTTGGGCCGCTCAAGTGCAACTGCTTTACCCGCTCAAATGGCAGGGCTGCCAGATAGTCATTAATAGTCATTTTAAAACGAGAAGCACTAACCTGAGCATGGGCCAAATCCAAAAGCAAATAAGAATCAGTTTGAGCTAAAAGTTCAGAAATAAAATCTGGCTCACAAATATGCTCATAAGCTGCTGCTGGCACATAGTCTAAGTTTTCTAATAATAATGGGATATCCAAATATTCTTTAAACTTTAAAACATTTTTAAGCATTATTTCTAAAAGCTCAGCCCGTTTTAAACTAGGGCTAAGGGCTTGCATGCCGTTATTAAACTTTACCTTGGCAGCAGAAAACCCAATATGGATGCTAAAAAATGGGGCATTGCTTATTTTTAGCCTGTCTTTTGTATGCTTTAGAATCTCTTTTTGCTTTAAAGCATCATCATGTGCCAAAGACCAATCCCAAACGCTATTATGAAGTAGTAAAGGCATATTAGGGCAATCAGATTTAATTGTGTCAGCAAAAATGGCAGTGGTTTCTATATAGTCAATATTTAGACGCTTCTCTTGGCAAAGTCTTCTGGCTAATGGGCTGTCAGCTAAGGCTAGCTTGGTCATATTTTGATTATACTACGGTATTTTTTTAGTAATGAGTTATACTAAGGTCAAATGAAGTTATTCTTTTTCAGATTTCGATAATTCAAGGCTTTACTGCTTTGTTTAATATTTTTATCCACTTAAAATTTAACAGTTATTCTTTTGCCTATTTAATTAGGGCAATATTAGGAGTTTTATCATAGAAAAAGTTCATGGAAAGTTAAGCACTTTAAAAAAGAATCAAATAAAAAAATTAAGTAATCTCTATAGACGCAGAATCAACCCCAAAATGGCAGTAAATCGTGAATTGGCTCGAGCCTTAGCCAATTTAAGCTTAGAAATAAAAAAGCCTGTTTCAATTCTTATTGATAGACGAGGTAGAGTTATAAGCGTAAGCGTAGGTGATGCAATAGATACCCCATTACCAGCCCTGCATGGTGAAGCCGAGCAGCGTTTATATGGCTTGCGATTGGTGCACACCCACTTAAAAGAGGGTGGTTTATCCGAAAATGATTTATCAAAATTATTTTTAAACAGACTTGATGCCATAGTGGCTATTGATATCGCTGAAAGCCAAACCAAAACTGTTTTAAACAATGTCCATTTAGCTCAAATATCACCACCAACTGCCGATGAAGAAGATTGGCAAATTAGCCCAGAGATGTCAATTTATGACTTAGAAAAACTAAATATTCTTGAGCTAATCAAAGCTTTAGAAGAAGAATTGGCTCGTTCGTTTAATGCTCGCGAAGTCAAAAAGACTAGCCAAGAGCGCGCAGTACTAATTGCTTTAGAAACTGGCGAAGGTATTTGGGAGGCCGAGTCTAGGCTTGACGAATTAGTAGAACTTGCCAAAACTGCTGGTGCAGTGGTTGCCCATAAAAGCCTACAACAACGCCCCAAGCAAGATCCAAAGTTTTATATTGGCAAAGGCAAGCTGCAAGAGCTAGTTTCTAAGTCTTATCATGAAGATGCAGATATGCTAATTTTTGACCGAGAGCTTAGCCCTAGCCAAGCTAGGGAAATAGAAAAAGAAAGTCAACTAAAAATTATTGACCGCACCCAGTTAATTTTAGATATTTTTGCCCAAAATGCTCGAGGCCGAGAAGCTCAAGTCCAAGTAGAGCTAGCCCAGCTAAATTACCGCCTAACCAGGCTAACAGGTCGTGGTACTAGCATGGATCGCTTGGCTGGTGGGGCTGGTGGTGGTGGTGGTGCAGCAGGCGCTATTGGTACTCGGGGGCCTGGTGAAACCAAGTTGGAAATTGATAGACGACGTATTCGAGAGAAAATCACAGTTTTGGAGAAAGCAGTCAAAGAAATCAGCCAGCGCAGGCAAGAAAGCCGCAAATCTCGTACTAAATCAAGTATCCCGGTAATTGCCTTGGTTGGTTATACCAATGCCGGCAAATCTAGCTTATTTAATCAATTGGCAAAATCACAGGTCTTAAGCCAAAACAAGCTTTTTGCAACTTTGCGCCCAACAACTCGGGAGGGTTGGCTAGATGGCATTGGTGAATGGGGCAAAAAGGTCTTATACACCGATACTGTAGGTTTTATTAGAGACTTGCCAAATGAATTAATAAATGCTTTTAGAGCAACTTTAGAAGAATTACATGATGCCGATTTATTATTGCACTTAATAGATGCTTCTGAACCTGCTTTAAGCGAAAGAGTAAAAGCAGTAGAAAAGATATTAGAAGATTTGGAAGTTAAAATTCCCAAAATCATTGTTATTAATAAGCTTGATATTAGCCGACCTGGCTTGGTTGAAGAATTAAAGATTCGTTATAGTGCTATCGGGGTTTCTGCAATTACAGGTCTTGGGATCGAAGATTTAAAGCTAGAGCTCGCTCAACAGCTCGAGCCTGATAATTTTGATAACTACAGCCGCCAAGCTGCAATTGCTTAAGCAGCTTTATTTTTTAAATCAGCAATATCAGCTAAGATTCTGGGCATAAAGGCTTCTAAGGCCTTTTTGCCTGCATCTATTGCTAATTCTGCCTTATTAAATTCTAACCAGTTAATGGGTGGCATGGTGTGTACTTGCAGTAACAATGGCTTAGGCTCGAGCATATAAGTATTAGCCGTATAAGCCAACCCCCTACCCAGCCGTGAAAAAGGATTAGTATTAGAGCTATTTTCAAGCTTGTTATGTAAACTTTTACCCCATTTGGTATTTAAAAGATTTTTAGTTCGCCTGATAGATACAGATTCTTCGCTGGTTGTACCAGCACCAATACCTATAACAAGGTCAATATCATCGCGTTTTAAACTCTCAAATGGAATTGGTGAGCCTAAACCACCGTCAACCAAACGCCTACCATCAATATCGACTGAAGCAAATATACCCGGAATTGCCGAACTAGCCCGTAAGGCTCGAGCCAAATCACCACTATCTAATAAAACTCGCTCGCCTGTATCAACATCTGTTGTAACCACAATTAATTCTTTTTCTAGGTCTTTAATATCATAGTCACCAATTACATCACGATAATATCTTTCTAAACCATTACCGGTAAATAATGCAACCCTACCCAAACCCAAATCACGCCCAACATAAGAAAACAAATCACGCCGACGCATAGATTTGGCAATCTCAGCCATCTCGGCAGGGCTTTTACCACTAGCGTATATTGCTCCAATTACCGCACCAAAGCTAGTACCGGCTATAACACTGGGTTTAATATTATATTGCTCCAAAGTTGCCAATGCCCCAATATGAGCATAGCCTCTGGCTGAGCCACCGCCCAAGGCAACCCCAATTCTTAATTTATCAGTTTCTAGTTTTTCTAAAGATTTACAATACATTTTTACAAGAATACTCATTTCCATCAGTCAATTTATGAATAATATTTTAGCAAATTTCATAATGAGAATTAATGGTTTTTTTGGCATTTAAAAATTAGCAAATCTTAATTATTCAGCTCTGGCAAAGATTTTGAGCAATAAAAATAATCTTTTTATGCAAAAATAGCAGTAATGTCAAAAGAGCTCACAATTGTAGTCACTAACTATAAAACACCTGATATACTCAAAAAATCACTAGAATTATTAAATAAATATGCATCAGAATCAAAAATAATCATGGTCGATAGCGACTCGCAAGATAATAGCGTAGAAATTTGCCAAAAACATTTCCCCGCGGTAGAGATTATTGAAGTAAAAAACCACAGCATGGGTAATGCCGCTAATACTGGCATCTTTGCAGCTAAAACTAAATATATTATGCAGATGAATGCAGATGTTTTTATTGCAAAAAATACTATTAAAGATATGATTAATATCTTAAAAAAACCAAATATAGCTATGGTTGCACCCAGAGCAAAAGATAAAAATGGCCATTGGCAAAATCAAGGCCTGCTTTATAAGCGCTATCACTATTATCTTGACTTTACAAAAAATCCGAGTATAGCGGCAGATTGGCTACATGGTTGCTGCCTTATGTTTAAAAGAGATGTGCTCGAGCATGGCGGCTTTGATACAAATTTTCGCTTTTATAACGAAGATATAGAATGGTCTTATAGATTAAGAAAAGCTGGTCTAGAATGCCATTTAGTCAATACCGAGTTAGTACATTTAGGGGGCAGTTCTACACCTGATAACATCAATTTTATTATCGAAGCCTATAGAGGTGGTTTTATATTGTCAGAAATGTATAAGCCCAAATGGTATCAAGAGCTTCATTGGTTTTATGTTCTGAGCGAATCTCATTTTCAGACTAGTTTTTCTAAAAATAATAAAAAACAAGCATTTTGGGTAATTAGAAAAATGTTTCTAAAAAGAGATTTTAAACATAGCCCTTTTGGTCAAGATTTAAATACTAGCAACAAACAATTTGCTCATTTTAAATAATTTTATGGTAGGATTCTTTTGTGCCTTTATTTGATGACATTCAAGCATTTATCTTGGCTGACTTTATTCTGGCCATTACAATTGCTCTATCAGTTTCTTTAGCCATAATCTCATTATTCTCTGGCTGGCGACGCAAAGATTTTATGGTATTTGCCAAACCAAGGGCGTTTACAACTATAGGTCTGGGCATTTTATTTTCACTTGCACTCAGGATCTTAGAACGTACCACACTTGTAAATTTCAATCTTGATTTTTTACCAGTTAACAATATTTTCCTTGGTGTCAGCCACTTACCCTTAATAATCCTTGCCCTAGCATATGGTCCTAGTGTTGCACTATTTGCAACAGCCTTATTTATAGCAGTCACTACTCAAAACTATAATTTTAATTGGCTAGATGCTGTACTTATGCTCGAGCTTGTTGTACTAGGTTGGTGGGCCATCGTTCCTTCTTCTTTTCAAAAACGCTGGGCTGGCCCTATTAATCTAATAATAACTTATATTTTAGTATGGGGAACGGCAGGAACTGCATATTTTCATAGCCAAGGCTTAGATATTAGAGATTGGCGAGTACATTTTAACTATCACCAAAATTATATTGTTTCTCTTTTAATCAGTATACTATTTTTACTCCTAATCGGTCCAAAACTTTTTTCAAAATTATTCCCAGATTCCAGAATAATTCCACCAGAAGGCTTAGAAAACAGCAATTCTCATACAAATAGCTTAGCTCTTGCTAGTAAAAACAATGCCTCAAATCCAGTCCATAGTCATATCCCATTTTCAAAAACCACCGTAACAAGCCTAAAACGCAGCAATAGCCGGGTCAGAAGCATGTCGCCAAGCCCCAATCGAGTGGCCATGCGTTCTTTTAAAGATATTAAGGAATCAGACCGTTAGGTACACCGTTTGGAAATATTTTTCCAATAGTTATTTTAATCTGCTCTCGCCTATTGCCTGGGTTAGGGTGTGAACTCATAATTTCTGGTTGTCTAGCACCCCCAGACGATGATTCTAAAATATCCATTACCCCAATCATAGCTCTAGGGTCATAACCAGCCTCAGACATCAAGACAATACCAAATTCATCACTCTCGAGCTCATCGTTGCGGCCATATTTCATATTAATCAGCTGTCCAACAGAAGCAGCCATTCTACCAAGATTCGGATCTGTCCCCACCCCCACCGCACTAATCAAACCTTGGGTAAGCTTTTGTTTTGCCATATGCTCCGCCCCATGGCGACCAATTACATGGCCGATTTCATGGCCTAATATACCAGCCAATTGAGCCTCAGATTCCAGTTTGCTTAGTAACGCAGCCGTAATAAATACCTGGCCTCCAGGTAGAGCAAAGGCATTTATAGTTCTGTTATCAGCAAGTAAGTGGAACTGATAATTATATGGCGAGTCTTTGGCAGAAGAATTTGCAATTATTCTTTGACCAACCCGTTTTACAAAAGCCTGAGCCTCTTGATCTGGATGCAAACCTCCGTATTGTTGCGCCATGCTAGGTGCTGCATTTACCCCCATAGCAATTTCTTGATCTGGAGAAATGCTTACATGTTGTTTTTCACCAGTTACAGGGTTCACAGAACCAGAAGAAAAGTATGTTATTAAAGAAAATGCTGCAATCGCTGCAGCTATTAGCAATCTTATAGTCAAACCGTTTAATCTGCCTGTGCGTCGTCTATTTCCTTGCCTAGTCATTAATATTATCCCTCCCCAAAATTATGTATATATTATATATGCAAAAAACTAATTTAAAGGTACAAGTCATACAAGCTAATAAAACAAGGCTTATATCAAACTCAATGAACTATTTCTGTTATGAAAAGCATTTTCCAAGTTATTTTCTATATTCATAATTTATAGTTTTGCATTTTACGACTTTATAGCTAAAATACTTTAATTTGTCATACGAATTAGTCCTAACCAAAAGCAAAAAGCGGTTTATAAAATATTAAAAAACTTGTAATTATTGCTAAATGAGCAGGGCTAAAGCCCTGATTATGGCGTATAGTTGCAAACTTTTATGATTAGTTTGACTAAAAAACTATGTCATCTTATTCCAACTTAGCTTTAAGAAAAAATGTTTTTCTTTTTTATATTCTTAGCCATTTGGCTTTAGTATTTACTTGTTAAAACTAATATTTTGTAAAAATATCTATACAAATACAACTATTATTTTTTAATAATATAAAAACCTATTTACTAAGTAGCAACAGTGGGTCAACTGTTTTATTATGCTCACGTATTTCAAAATGTAAATGTGGTCCGGTAGACAAACCTGTTGAGCCAATAAGCCCGACAGTATCAGCTTGTCTTATTTGCTGCCCAACTACTACTTTTATTTTACTTAGGTGGGCATATCTAGTTTCAGTGCCATCATTGTGCCTAATTTTAACTAAATTACCATAGCCTTGTTTTGACCAGCTTGCATATATTATTATTCCACTACGTGATGCCCCTACCGCTGTTCCCAAAGGTGCTGCTATATCAATAGCACCATGAAAGTTAGAAGTACCCATCCCTAGATTACGTCTACCAAAGTAAGAAGTAATACGACCATGTACGGGCCAAATATATCGGTGTTCATCTTCTCTGACTTTAGCTAAGCGATCTAAAGATGCAGTTGGTTTAATACCTGGCAAAAATATCATAGTGCTTCGGGTTAATTGTGCCGGGGAAATAAAGCTATTTGCTTTTACGATTCTTTTTGGGCTAAGACCATAGTCATTAAGAACAGCATCTAATTGTTGAGTAGAGTTGATAGTAACAACTAGTCCCGCTTCTGGTGGTATTAGCAATTCTAAGCCAATTGGTAAAAAGTCTAAAGATGATATATCTGGGTTCGCCCCAATTATCGCTTCGATAGAAATACCATATTGAGAGGCTAAATCTGAGAGTGTCTCGCCACTTTTTAATGTATGGCTCAAAAACCCAATTGGAGGGCTTGGTGCTAGTTCTGCTAAGCCGCCAGTAGCAATTAGGTAAGGAACTTTTATTATTTGATTGGGCTGAATCGTTAAATCATCAAAATCATTAGCACTACTTATTGCATCTACAGAGATACGATAATTTTGGGCAATTATTCCCAAAGATTCACCAGTTAGGGTTAGATGCACCGCAAATGCTCCAGCTTGGGCATTTGATATAAAAAATGACGAAGAGCAAAGTAAGCTTACCAAAGCAAATTTTCTAATTAACATTAACAACCTCTGTAAAATCAAACTTAGCGTAAATACGCCCGACTGACTAAAATTAACAAAATTAAGCGTGATAAAAATGAGTGAATTTAGACTTTAATGAGAAATATAGGCCACGAGTCATTTTAGTCTTCTTTGCGAATAGTTTCTTTTAAATACTCAATTATCTCTTGGCTCGAGGCTCCAGGAGTAAATATCTCTCCAACGCCTATTTCCTTAAGACTAGTAATATCTTCATCAGGTACAATTCCACCTCCAAAAACCAAAATATCTTCTGCTTTTCTCTCTTTTAAAGCTTGCATTATCTCGGGGAAATAATGCATATGTGCACCAGATAATATTGACAATCCTATTGCATCAACATCTTCTTGAATGGCAGTATTGATTATCATCTCTGAGGTCTGCCTAAGGCCTGTATAAATCACTTCCATACCAGCATCACGCAAGGCTCGAGCAATTACTTTTGCTCCTCTATCATGGCCATCTAAGCCAGGTTTTGCCACTAAAATACGTATTTTCTTCTCAGTCATAATTTCTCCATTATATTAGTACTGGTTCTTCATAAATACCATAGACTTGCCTTAAAACATCCATTTGTTCGCCAAGGCTGGCATAAGCATGTGCACAAGCCATAAATGCTGGCATAGTGTTATTTCCATTAACAGAAGCAAGCCGTAGTGCTTCTAAAGCAGACTTTACAGCAGCTTCATTTCTATTTGCTTTTACTTCTGAAAGTCTTTTAGCTTGAATTATTTCTACAGATTTGTCAATTTCTTGAATTGGTATCTTGGCAGTGTCGTCAACAAAATCGTTTACACCTACTATTATTCTTTCTTTACTATCAATTTCTCTTTGTTGTTGATAGCTAGCATCACCAATTTCACGTGCAAAGAAACCAACATCAATTGCTTTTTCCACTCCACCTAGGGCATCTATTTGTTCAAAATACACCAAACATTGTCTTTCCATCTCGTCTGTTAAGTTCTCTAGATAATAAGAACCCGCTAGTGGGTCAATTACCGAGCTAACTCCAGTTTCATAAGCTATGACTTGTTGAGTTCGCAAAGCTATTTTTGCGGCCTCCTCGGTGGGTAATGATAATGCTTCATCATATGAATCGGTATGTAGGCTATTTGTACCGCCTAGTACTCCAGCCAAGCCCTGAATAGCCACTCTGGCAATATTTAATAATGGCTGTTGAGCTGTTAAAGACACCCCAGCAGTTTGAGCATGTGTGCGTAGCATCCAAGATTTTGGATTTTTTGCTCCATATACTTCACGCATTTGCCTAGCCCAAATTCTACGAGCAGCTCTAAACTTAGCAATTTCTTCAAAGAAATCATTATGCACATTAAAAAAGAAGCTAATTCTGGGCGCAAATTCATCAATATCTAGGCCTCGTTCCAAAGCTGAGCGCACATAGTGAATACCATCAGCTAAAGTAAACGCAAGCTCTTGCACCGCAGTTGAGCCAGCTTCACGGATATGATAACCAGAAACAGAAATAAAATTCCAACGGGGTACGTTTTTAGGACCCCATTCAAAAGTATCAATAACAAGTTTTACACTTGGCTCTGGTGGAAATATATATTCTTTTTGAGCAATAAATTCTTTTAATATATCATTTTGAATTGTTCCACCAACTTTGCTTAGCTCAGCCCCCTTTTTTTCAGCCATTGCCAAATACATAGCCCAAATAGCGTTAGCAGGGCTGTTGATAGTCATAGAGGTTGTCACAGTTTCTGGATCTATACCATCAAAAAGAATCTCCATATCAGCTAAGCTTGAAACTGCAACCCCGCACTTACCGACCTCACCACGGCTAAATTCATGGTCACTGTCATAGCCCATGAGAGTTGGTAAATCAAAGGCCGTAGAAAGCCCTGTTTGACCAGCAGCTAAGAGTTTTTTAAAACGTTGATTAGTTTGCTCGGCAGTACCAAGGCCAGCAAACATACGCATTGTCCAAAGCCTGCCTCGGTACATTGTTTTTTGTACACCACGGGTATAGGGGTATTCTCCTGGATAAGACAATTCATTTTCAACATCAAAGTCTTCTAAATCATCTTGGGTATAAATCGGGTCTGGTTCTATATCTGATAGGTTTCTAAATGGATATTTTCGCTCTGGAAATTTAGAACTTGCTTCTTTGTAATCGCTATTAAGCCAGTCTTTTTTAGCTTTCATATTTTTATTATAGCTTGTAACGCCCTAAAGTGGTATTACTTTAATATTATTGTACAAAACAGGCTCGAGCCTAGCTCTTTAAAACAGCCTTGATTCCTGCCACCTCAAACTCACTTTTTTGTAAATCATTTCTTAGAACTGCCAAAGCTATTATGCCCAATTTTGGGTGCTTTACTACTGTACCCAAAATGCCAATCTTTTTATTATTTAAGATAATATCGGGTCTTTTAATATCTGGAATAGCGTCTAGGTTTAAAAGCTGCAAAGACCTACGAACGCTTCCACGAGCATGAATGCGGGCAATTATTTCCTGACCTAAGTAGCAACCTTTGTTATACGAGAGCTTAGGCTCGAGCCCAGCCTCTTGTGGTAGCACCCCAGTACCAGCATCATAAATAGCCATCGGTATTTTAGCTTCCACTCGGGAAATATCTAAAACATCTTCAGAAGCGGCTTTTATCCCCATAGATATTAGTTTTTCAAAAATTTCTATTCCATCAGAAATACAAAGATTAATATCAAATCCGCCGTTTTTAGTTCTTTGGGCTGGGTTAATTAATATTTTGGCATTGTTGTATTCAAGCTCTATAAATTTATTAGTTTTTGGCATTCTTGTTTCAAAAGCAGCTTCTAAAAGCTTTTTAGAATTATCTCCTTGAACTGTAAAAGTTACAAGTTTTTTAGATAAATCATTTAGAACCACAGCATCAAATATTATGTGTTTTTTAAATCTTGCAAGTGTATATTCTGCGCTACCCTCGCTTACAATATATAAATCAGTTTCTCTTTTAAATACTTTAATGTCTGCTAGAGCATGGCCTTTATGATTTAGTAATAAATTTTCTGAAAAGGAATTAAGCTCTAAGTTTTTTACAATGTTAGTAGTTTGACCATGCACAAAATCCAAGCGGTCATCACCTTTGATTTGAATCTGCCCATTAGCCATTAACGAGCAAACAACAGCATTTGCTAGTTCTTTGTATTCACTATCTTTTTCTAAAAAACCAGTAATACGATTATTGTTAAATTTAGCTCCAAGGCTTTTAAAGTAGTCTTTTAGTGGCATTAGCTCATCTGGGCTTTATGCTCGAGCCCGGCCCAAATTAAATCTTCAATATCACCATCTAAGACTGCATCAGGATTATGATACATTTCACCGCTTCGATGATCTTTTATATACTGCTTGTCTAAAACATATGAACGAATCTGAGAGCCCCATTCTATAGATTTTTGCTCTCCCCTTGCCTGAGCTTGTTCTTCTAAACGCTTGCGTTCTTCACGTTCCCACAAACGGCTCCTGAGTACTTTCATAGCTTTATCTCGGTTTTTGTGCTGAGATTTACCGTCTTGGCAAGTTACTACAATTTCATCGGAGGTTTTTTCTTTGTAAACTAGCCTCACTGCCGAGTCAGTAGTATTTACAGATTGACCACCAGGCCCAGAAGCTCGGTAAACATCTACTCTGATATCGCTTGGGTCAATTTCGATTTCTATATTGTCGTCAATTTCTGGCATTATTTCAACAGATGCAAAACTAGTATGACGGCGGTTCTGAGAATCAAAAGGGCTAACTCGTACCAAACGATGAACTCCATTTTCTACCTGCATAAAGCCGTAAGCTCGCTCTCCCCTTGCAATAATTTGAGCATAGTCAATTCCATTAGGTGCGGTATCACTTTTTACTAAATCCATCAGTTCAACTTTAAAACCTTTACGCTCCGCATAACGAACATACATACGATAAAGCATGCCTGCCCAGTCAGAGCTCTCGGTACCACCAGCTCCTGGTTTTATAGTAATAATAGCTGGGTTCTCATCTAATTCACCACTAAATAATGCCTCTTTATAAAGTTCGGAAATAGTCTTTTTAATATCTTTTTTCTCTAAATCTAAGTCAGCTAGCTCATCTTCAGTTGCAATTTCATATAGTTCTTCTAAACCCATTAGGTTAGACTCGAGCATATCGAAATTTTCTACAATCTTACGGGTTCGAGCAGCTTCTTGAGTGATTCTTTTTGCTTCATCAGGTTTAGACCATAAGTCAGGATCATTTAATATTGGACCCAGTTCTGCTAAGCGTTCCCTTCTAACTTCGACATCAAAGATACCCCCTAAGGGCTATGAGTTTTTCTTTTAGTTCTTTCATTTTATTCCTTCCAAAAGCAAAATATATTTAAACTTTTTTAAATAACTATAATACTTTTATTGTAGTTTGTTATTATTACTCCTTTAGTTCTAATTCTTGAGTAATGTTTCTAAAAGACCAAATATCTTAAATTAAAATCCTTAAAGCTCTTTTAAGATATTCAAAACAACAATCTTAGCATTTTTTGCAGCTAAATCTATAAACTCATTAAAATCCATGTGTGAGTTTTCATCAGCGGTATCACTAAGCGAACGGATAATCACAAATGGAATATCCCATTTTTTAGCAATTTGACCAATCGCTGCCCCTTCCATTTCTACGCAGGCGGCTGCAAATTCAGTTTTTAAAAAAGATATCTTTTCACTGGAATTTACAAATTGGTCACCTGTCAATACTCTACCTTTTAGAATATTTACGACATCAATTTTTTTTGCAGCATTAAAGGCAATCTCTAATAATTTAGGGTCAGATTCAAAGCTAAAACCATCATTTGGAACCTCTCCTAATTTATAGCCCAAAGCAACAACGTCCATATCATGCTGTACTGTATCAGTAGCAATAACAATATCGCCGATTTTTTGCTTTTCTAATAATCCACCCGCAACTCCGGTGAATATTATTGAACTTATACCCTCTAAAATCACCAATTGGGCAACCGCTGCGGCATTTACTTTGCCATTACCGCTTAAGGCTAATAGGACATTTTTATCTTCCAATATACCTTTATACAAGCTAATTGGTCCGCGCTTTAGTTCAATCTTATTTTTAAGATTATCTCTTAAAAGAGTAATTTCTTCTTCTTGGGAAGCAATAATTGCAATCATTGTAGTAGTTTAACAGTTTTTTTACCTAAATTACTAAGTTTTGGCTTAAAAATGCGAATTTTTAACATTTTCAAACCAAGTTTTTGCTCTATACTTAATT
Source organism: uncultured Deinococcota bacterium (assembly GCA_947311535.1). Classification (GTDB taxonomy): domain Bacteria; phylum Deinococcota; class Deinococci; order Deinococcales; family Trueperaceae; genus CAMZLP01. The sequence goes on from CAMZLP010000114.1 coordinate 26,281, forward strand.
TACAAAATAATATGTAAAGGATATCTCTATGGCCTCCCCCAGCCTTGACAAATCAAGCAATAGTAGCAAAAGCAGTACAATAACTTATAAGGGAAGTATTTTTAAGTTTCTCAAAGATGGCTATAAAATTGCTACACCGCCTTTGAGCTATCACATTTTTCAATATTTAACTTATGGCGAAAACTATTTTCAGGCTACAAAACTCTCCGGACCACAAAAAACAGCACCAGAGAATATGCCAAAATTCTGGCCGTTGACCAAAAAGAATTTCACAATGTTGGCTTAGCTTGGCATCGCATAAAGTCATGCGCAAAGCAGCAGCTCGAGCCAAACAGCAAATATTTTATGTTGATACAGTTGACCAAAATATTTTATTTAAAACAAATCACCCTTCAAAAAGCAAGGGTTAGATAGCCAAGGTAATTTTATCGAAAAAGAGGGCGTTGATGACTTACATTCTGATGGAAAAGTTGGCCGAAGTGGGCGAACTCAAAAACCACTTTATATTCATAAAAAGGTTTTAGAGCATTTTAGAAACGCTAGGCTCGAGCCTAAGCCCGTCAGATTTTTCACAAATTACTATTAATTTCTAACTTTTACTTGACTTAATATTACAGTTGTAGTACTTTACTATGACAGCTGTAGTTCTAATGAAAGGTAAAAATATGAAAAAAGATAAGAAACTGAGCGATTTGCAAGTACGTATCTTAGATATTCTTTGGGAAAATGGTAGCTTATCAATTCAGGAAGTAAAAAATATTTTAGACCAAGAAAGAGTTTTGGCGGCAACAACAATTGCCACAATCTTAAAACGCTTAGAAAAACAAGGCTTTGTCAAATTTAGCAAAATTGGTAGAAAGTTTATTTATTCTGCAAATATTGCCAAAGATGAAGTCACAAAAACGAGCATTAGCTCCTTGGTTAAAAATTTATTTAAAGGTAACAAGGCAGCTTTGGTCAGCCATTTATTAGCCGAAGAGCTCAGTTTGGATGAGCTCGAGCATATCCAAACTTTAATTCAAGAAAAGGTCAATAACAATGTTTGATTATCTACTTAGCTACCTTTTACATAGCACAATCTTAATATCAATTATTCTACTCATAAATTATCTCAAGCTTGTTAAATCACAATATTTATTAGACAGTTTATTAAAGCTTGCTCTTATAGGGGCATTTTTTAGTGCCGGCTTGGTACAAATTCAGGGCGATAATTCATTTAATCTAAGTAACTTAGCTTTTAAGCAGGCAAAGTTTATCTTTCTGACTAGTCAACTCACCCAGGCTCGAGCTAATTTAACTGCAAATAATCAAGATTTTAAGCAAGTATCTGCAAATTCACCTGCTACCAAATCTGCCGCAAATTTGCCTACAGCTACCCCAAACTCAATTGTGGCAGAACTAAAATCTAATATTAGCTTTGATCTCTTTGCCTTATCAAAACTAGCATTGGCAATATATTTAATAGCACTTGCATTTTTCTTATTTAGGATTATTAGGGCTTGGCTCGAGCTTAGCTCAATCTTAAAAAACAAAAACTCACTGGCAAATTCAAAACTAGAATTAATATTAGAAAATCTAAAGTCAAAAGCACAGTATTTTCAGCCAATAAAACTAAGTTACGCAAGTAACTTAAACAGCCCCATAGCTTTAATTAATAATGAAATATGCTTGCCAGAAAAATCATTAGAATTATCAGCTCAAGAACAAGAAATCATGCTTGCCCATGAGCTAGCTCATATTATTCGCAACGACCCTTATTGGTTGTTATTGTCAACATTTATAAAAACTGTTTTTTTCTTTCAGCCGCTAAATTTTATTAATAGCAAAGCTCTTGTAGATTCTGCCGAGTATATTTGTGATGACTTTGCCATAGAGCAAACTCAAAATAATATTGTATTGGCACAATGTCTAGCTTTAGTTGCCCAATGGCAACTAAGACCACAAAACTTAAATTTGGTCAATAATATAGCCGCTTCATCTTTGGGGCCAAGGATTAAAAAGGTATTATCTGGCAATAGGCTCGAGCCTAGTTCAAAAATTAAAAAACTAGCCCTGAACTCCCTCATTCTCTTATTAGTTATCTTAACAATACCAAAAGTATCCATCTTTGCTCAAAGCTCAAAGCCTGATATTCAAAGTCTAGCCAGCATTCAAAGCTCTGATATAAAGCAAATCTGGATAGCCACTGTTGCCATTCACAATGCCAAATTTAGCCAAAACTATCAAGAGTTAATTTCATTGCCAAAAGGCTCAGTCATGATAATTGAGGAATTAGTAAATTCTAATAGCCGAAAGGTTTCTTTAGTTGGTACAGATAGCGGTATTGAAATAAACTATTTTGAAAACGGTACTAGCAAAGCAGTTGATGAAGATATTGAATATTGGTATAAAACAATTCTAAAAAACTATACCAAGCCTTATTACAATTTACATTTCCAAAGACAAGAAAATCCATATGAAAAATATCTGTATCCTTATAATATTGTAAATAATAGTAACCCATACAAAAGAAATTACGGGTTTAAGCCTTATTGCTCAGAAACAGCAGGAGTTAAAACACCTCTAATTTATTTTTATAGTAATTTTAATAGCCTGCCTCCATTAGATAAACGTCTTCCCCTTCTAGCAAAAGATAATCTCATTTCCGAAATATTTTCAGCTGCTTTATATTCCTATGACCAAGATAAATTAAAATTCGCGATACAGGCATCGTTTGACCCAGATAATCATGACTTTTTTGTAACAAAATACTTAGGCATAAAAGTAATTCATTCCAATGCAATTAGAAAATTCTCAGCATCAAAACAAAATCTTTTAGCCAAAGAAGCCCTTGAGCTATCACTACAAGCTCTAGGCAAAAACTAAGCAAGGTTAAAATAAAGTCTGGGTTTGGGCAAATCCAGACTTTATTTTGGCTAATAGCAAACTCAATGGACTAGTTCTTTGCAGTCTACGTCTTTTCATTTTCTCCTTTATCCTTTCCACTCAAAAGAAACATCTCTCTTGGCTTTGGTATAGCTAGCTACTTGCTAAAAACTAACAATAGCCTTATCCTTTATAAGCCAAAGGAGGCAGGATGTCAGGTAAAGTTGGTTTTATAAGTTTGGGTTGCCCCAAAGCACTGGTAGATAGCGAGCGCATACTTACTCAGCTTCGTTCAGAGGGTTATGAGCTAGTCAATGACTATCAGAGTGCTGAATTAGTAGTTGTTAATACTTGCGGCTTTATTACACCTGCTGTAGAAGAATCATTGAATGCCATCGGCGAAGCTTTGAGTGAAACTGGTAAAGTAGTAGTCACAGGCTGCCTTGGTGAACGCCCTGAAAAAATTATGGAACGTCATCCTAATGTTTTGGCTATAACTGGTCAAGCTGATGTTGATGGCGTAATGAAAGTGGTTCATAAAACCCTACCAGTTGATGGCAATCCTTTTACTTCTTTAGTACCCCTGCCAGAATACGGCATCAAGCTTACCCCAAAGCATTATAGCTATCTAAAAATTGCCGAAGGCTGTAATCACAAATGCAGCTTTTGCATTATTCCCAAATTACGTGGTTTACAAATCTCACGAGATGCCAGCGAAATTTTATACGAGGCTTATCGCTTAATTAACATTGCCGGCAGCAAAGAGCTAATGGTAATTGCTCAAGACTCTGGCGCTTACGGAACAGATATAAAGCATAGAACAAGCGAATTTCAAAATAAACAGGTCAGAGCTCATCTTACTGATTTAGTAAGCGAACTATCAGACATGGGTGCTTGGATACGTTTGCATTATGTTTATCCTTATCCACATGTCAAAGATTTAATTCCTTTAATGGTCGAGGGCAAATTATTGCCTTATCTTGATGTTCCCTTGCAGCATGCTAGCCCAAAAATCTTAAAATCCATGCGCAGACCAGGCGGAGCAAAATCGCATTTGGAAACTATAAAAGAATGGCGAGCCATCTGCCCTGATTTAGCTATAAGATCCACTTTTATTGTAGGCTTTCCTGGTGAGAGCGAAGAAGATTTTACAGAGTTACTAGAGTTTTTAGAAGAAGCCCAGCTAGACCATGTAGGCGCATTTAAGTATAGTGATGTGCCCGAAGCAGATGCTAATGCATTAGCTAACCCCGTACCCGAAGAAATAAAGCAAAAACGCTATGACCGACTTATGAGCTTACAACAAAAAATTAGCCTTGCTAAAAAACAAGCTAAAGTTGGGCAAATTTTAGATATTATTATTGATGACTACGGTGAACTTCCCGGAGAGCTAATCGGTCGTACAAAATATGATGCCCCACAGATTGATGGAAAAGTCTTTCTTACAGCTGATGGCACTATTAAAATTGGTGACATCATAAGTGCCAAAATCACTTCGGCAAATGCTTACGATCTTTTTGCTGAATACTAGTTAATATTTAACGTAACAATTGTCCGACAGTTGGGTTTGATTTTGATTTCTTGCCTCTTTCGCTAGCAGGCACTTTTGTGCTTTTTCCTTGTTGTTGGGTAATCATTAGTCTAAATTCATGTGCACTAGAAGATGCTGCTAAGGCATCTTCTTTGTTTACATAACCTTCTAGATATAGCCATACTAAGTGCTGGTCAAATGTTTGCATACCACGGATATTATCTTGCATCATTGCTTCCTTGATTTGTGGCGTCTTAGCTTCATCTTTAATATAATCCTGAACTAAAAGTGTATTTACTAAAACTTCATATGCAGGGATACGCCCAGGGCCATTAGCTCGATTAAGCAGTCGCTGGCTAACTATACCTAGTAGCGACTCAGCAAATAATATTCTAATCTGATCTCTTTCATGTGGTGCAAAAAAATCAATAATCCTGTTAATACTGCGTATTGAATCTTGAGTATGCAAGGTGCTAAATACTAAATGCCCTGTTTGTGCAGCGGTAATGGCAGCTTCTACTGTTTCTTTATCGCGCATTTCACCAATCATAATTACATCTGGATCTTGGCGCATACAGTATTTAAGAGCCGTCACAAAATTGGCGGTGTCTAGGCCAACTTCTCGCTGAATCACTAGGCTTTTTTGGTTTTTATGTAATATTTCTATTGGATCTTCGATAGTGATTATATTTTTAGGATATTTTCTATTAATGTAGTCAAGTGTTGCTGCCAAAGTTGTAGATTTACCTGAGCCCGTAGGGCCTGTAACCAATACAAGGCCTCTAGATTGTTTTGCAAAATTTTTCAAAACCGTAGAAGGTAAAGATAAAGTCTCAAAGCTTGGTACTGCATCTTGAACTATTCGCATAACAATACCAACAGAACCGCGTTGCCTAAAAACATTGCATCTGAAACGTGCAATTTTAGGCAGAGTAAAACCAAAGTCTAATTCGTGCTTACGAGTAAAGTATTCACGCTGAGATTCTGACATCATTGCAAAGGCAATTTGCTCGGTTTGGTCGGGTGATAGTGAGGGTATGCCTTCATAAGGTACCAAGTCACCATCAATTCGCATAGTTGGCGGCGCACCAGCATGCAAATGAATATCAGATGCCCGGCGTGACACCATGCTTTTTAACATATCTGCAATTTTTATACCTTTTGCTGATTGAACAGAAACAGCTTCGGATGGACTCATTAATTTCTCCTAGATTAATTTACAATTTATTAAGCAAATTAAGCTAACTATAATACTACTCTAAAAGCATTGTAGAGCTTGCGAACTTTATCGCAAAGCTATTGTAAAAGATATTATAGTTAAAATTCCAAACAGTTAAAGCTGTTTGGAATTATTGTTTTATAGCTATTTCTAGCTAGCCGTATTTCAAAACTAATCTTACAAAATTTTAGATAAAAAGTCTTGAGTTCTGTCTTCTTGAGGGTTTGTAAAGAAGTGTTCAGGGTCTCCTACTTCTACAATTTGCCCTTCATCCATAAAGATAACTCTATCAGCTACTTCTCGAGCAAAACCCATTTCATGAGTTACTACAATCATAGTAATACCACTTCGTGCTAGCTCTTTCATAACATCAAGAACTTCACCTACCATCTCAGGGTCAAGCGCACTTGTTGGTTCGTCAAACAATAGTATTTCAGGCTCCATTGCTAATCCTCTAGCAATAGCAACACGTTGCTGTTGCCCTCCAGATAATTGTCCTGGGAATTTATGTGCTTGTTCTGCAATCCCAACTCGGTCTAAGAGTTCCATGCCTTTCTTTTCGGCTTCGGAGCGCCTAACCTTGCGTACATTGATTGGCGCAAGTGTAACATTATCTAAAACAGTGATATGAGGAAATAAATTGAATTGCTGAAACACCATTCCTGTTTCTTTACGAACTTGATTAATAACTTTAATATCATCTGTCAATAAAACATTATTCACAAATAATTCACCTTCTTGATACTCTTCTAAGCGGTTCACACAGCGAATCAGTGTAGATTTACCTGAGCCAGAGGGTCCGATAACTACCACCACTTCGCCTTTATTAATTGATAAATTAATATCTTTTAAAACGTGGAAATCACCATACCACTTATTCATATCGTTCATTGCAATTACATGCTCTCCACCGGCAGGGGCAGTTGCATGTGTATTTTTTATATCTGCCATAAAATCTCCTTAACGCTCGCCTACGCCGAGTTGTTTTTCTAATTGTCTACTAGCAATACTCATACGGAATGAGAAATACCAATAAACAGCCACTAACAATAGGGAAAGCTCGAGCCTAATCCCACCAGGTATTAATAAAACCTCTGGCTGGGTTGCTACAATCTTGTGAACATTAAAAATATCAAAAAGCCCAACCACAAAAACCAAAGAAGTATCTTTAAATAAGCCAATAGATTGCCCTACAATTGCCGGTATAACAGCACGTAATGCTTGGGGCAATACTATCATTCTTGTATTTTGCCAAGCGGATAAGCCCAATGCTTGCGCAGCTTCAGTTTGCCCATTAGGCACAGCTGCTAACCCACCGCGTACATTCTCAGCCATATAAGCTGCTGAGAATAAGGTAACCGCAGCTAATACTCTATAAAGCCCAGGAACCTTATCAGGGCTTTGATCTAATAGAAGCGGTACAAATACAGAAGCAATAAACAACCAAGCAATAAGTGGTGCACCCCGTACTATTTCAATAAAACCAATACTAAAGTATTTTAAAACAGGTAATTTGCTTTTTCTACCCAATGCCAGAGCAATACCTAAAGGAAAGCTGACTATAATACCAAATGCAGAGATAATTAGAGTGAGCATAAACCCACCCCAATTTTTTGTTTTTACAAATCTCATTGCACTCTCAGGATTACTGTCAGCAGGTAAAACACCTGCTATAACAACAAAAACTGCAATTATACCTATTGCCCAAATCCAAATGAGCCTGCGTGATAGTTGTGGTACAGCTTTACCTAGGTAGTAGCCGCCTATGTTAACTATTGCAACAATTAACCACCAAAAACGAACAGACTCCCAAAAAATTAAGCCTAAGACGGCTAAAAAGGCTACTAAGGCAAAAAACCACCAGAATACACCTCTCATAATTTCGCCGCCATCTTCATCATGCTGAGCAAGACCAGCGCTTAAACCAACTAAGCCCATTGTCATTGCTGCTGCTAATAATGGTCGCCAAAGAAGATCTGTTGGATACGTATATACCCCAAACAGCCTCATATTCTTCCAAACTACTTCCCAATGTCCTTCAGTAAATACCCATGTAAAAAGGTTAAACATTGAAAGAAGCACAAAAGCAACTGCTAAAATGCTAATAATACTATTTCCAATATTATTAAACATATTTTGTCTAAACCAAGGTCCAATACCAGATGTTGCCATCGGGGGTTTTCTTGCTGGAATCATATCAACGCTCCACAATCGCCATTTTGGCATTTACAATGTTCATAATTATTGAAAAAGCAAAACTAATTGTTAAATAAGAGCCAATTATCAATATATTAGTCGGAACATTTGCACCAGTTTGATTACCAATAATATTTGCAATAACTACAATCTCTGCAAACCCAGCCAAAACACCAAGCGAGGAGTTCTTTGTCAGATTCAAAAATTGGCTAATCATCGGTGGCATAATTATCCTCAATGCTTGCGGAAAAACAATCAGATTAAAAGTCTGTAAACCATTTAAACCCACAGCTTTTGATGCCTCTGTTTGTCCTTTAGGAACAGCCATAATGCCCGCCCGAACTAATTCGGAAATAAAACTAGCAGTATAGATAACAAGAGCCAGCAACAAGCCTAAGTAACTAGCCGAGAAGCTCATACCACCAGAATATTGGCTAATAGGAATACTCGGTTTACTTAATACCAATGGGCCTGTTTTTTCAGGGTTAACCGTAAACTGAAGTTCTTTAATATCAGCATTAGTAGTTGCCGCAGGGCCACCAAATAAACTAGAAGGACCACTTTCAACTGCTTTTTTTGTATCATCGGTGATGTGTTTAAATCTAGGAACTCTAGCATTGCCATCACGATCTGTTACAACTTGACGATGAAAATCTTCAATATCCAATGCCAATTTGGCAGAGTAACCTGTAGTTTTACCGTCTTTATCAAATACTTCTTCACCGCGGTCAAATTTGCCATTAGAATTTAAATCTTTATAAACAACGCCTCTATTAGGCTCATCATAAAAATGAATTTTTAAGCCTTCAGCATTTGCAGCTTCCTCGTCAATAAAACTTACAGTTGCCTTAGAATATTCTGATGGCAAAATAGGCGGAAATCTAAATTCACTATAAATTAGTTTTTTTGATTCTGTAAGGCTTTGGGTAAATGCCGTCATGCGGCCTTCTTTTAGGCTGATATCAACTTTTGCATGTGCCAAGAACTTTTCATCACTATCTTTACTGCCATTATCATTGGCATCATAAAAGCTTTGCACTACCCCACTCTTATCATTAATTGTTGTTAGTAATTTTTCTGGCACTTGTGAGCCACCAGCAACAATAAAATAACTAATCGCTGATGCTAAAACAAACGCTAAAATAGCCAAAGGCCAAGGATTACCCGGTAACTCAGATTTAATTATTTGCCTTCTCCTGTAACCATATACAACTATGCCTAGTACAAGAGCAGCTATAAGCCACGGTAACCATGCTGCAAACCTATAACTCGGAAATAACCATGGTAACGCCAAGCCCAAATTGCTGTATAGCCCACCACCCAAGAGCTTAATTGGGTGCAAAGATCTTGGTGGGATAGTTAATAATACTGCCAGGCTCCAAAAAATAATTTGTACAGCTAATGGGGTGTTTCTTACTATTTCTACATATACTGTTGCAATTTGCTTTAATATCCAATTTGAAGATAAACGCATAACTCCTATAATGACACCCAAAATACTTGCAAGTACCACACCAACCAATGACACCTTGAGTGTGTTCAAGACGCCCACAAAAAAGGCTCGAGCATATGTATCTGTTTGTGAATTATAGCGTATAGGTGATTCAGATATAGGAATACCAGCTCGCCGCCCTAAAAACGAGAAATCCGCAGGTATATTTGCCTTTCTTAAGGCTGATAACACATTTGTAACCATAAAGGCCACAATTAATAAAAATACTACTACAAACGCTATTTGTGCTAATGCACCTATTATTTTTACATTTCTATAAAAAGGTATCTTTTCTACGACGACTTGGCTATTTGTAGATTTTGCCGACACAAACACCTCCTTTAATTCGGAATATATAAATCATTTTTACCAACCAATCTTTGTTTAAAATATAAAAGGCGGTGACTTGCGTCACCACCTTAGATTAGTAATTAACTAAATTTAAACTATTAAGCTCAAGCTTATCTAAGTGGTGGAGCATATAGTATGCCACCATTTGTATATAAGCTGTTAAGTCCACGTGGTACATTAAATGGAGTATCTGGGCCTAAGTTGCGATTATAAATCTCGGCATAGTTACCAACTTGTTTAATAGCTTGGAATAAGCCATCTGAGCGTAGGCCGATTTGGCTAACAATGCCACCTTCGTCATTTAGCATTTTCTTAAGGCTTGGGTTAATTGTTTCCATCGCAACTGATTCAACATTTGCAGAAGTAACACCAAACTCTTCAGCTGTAATTAAGCCATAAACAACCCAGCTCACAGCATCAGACCATACATCATCACCATCTAATACACTAGGTGCTAGTGGCTCTTTAGATATTGTCGCAGCTAAAATACTATGTGCAGAAGGATCATTTAAGCTAGTACGACGAGAAACAAGACCTGATTTATCAGTAGTAACTGCATCACAGCCGCCTTCATCATAAGTGTTGTAGATAACATCAGAGTCTTCAAATACAACTGGTGTAAAACCAATGTTTAAAGCACCTAAAACATCAGCTAAGTTTAGCTCAGTAGTAGTACCAGATTGCACACAAATACGGCGACCTTCTAAGTCTGCAAGTGTTTCTATACCAGAATCATTACGTGCCATAAAGCCTTGACCGTCATAGAATGTTGTTGGTGAAAAGTTTAAACCAACATCAGTGTCACGGCTACTAGTCCAAGTTGTGTTACGTACTAAAACGTCAACTTCACCAGTTTGCACAGCAACAAAACGCTCTTGTGAAGATAGTTGTCTAAATTCAACAGCCTTTGCATCGCCTAAAACAGCCGCAGCAATTGCACGACAAAAGTCCACATCAAAACCACTAAAGCTACCATCAGAATTTACATCTGTAAATCCTGCTAAGCCAGTACTAACACCGCATACAAGTGTTCCACGAACTTTAATCTCATCTAACAAACTTGTTTGAGCCACACCCACTGTTGCAAATGTGATACCCAAAATTGCTAATAACGTAATTAGCTTTTTCATACTCTACCTCTTTCACCTGAGAAAAATTTTGGCCTTCCTTATTAATGCCAATCCTATGCTAACTTTTTATAGAAAGAATGTAAAGCCTTTAGGACTAAAGATTAATGGACGATTAGTAAGTTTTTTAGCAAATTTATTGACTTTTTTTTACATAATTCAATAGGAAGCTAGCTTTTTGCAGGCAAAAAGTACTATCCCCATCTATTATAGTAGATAGGGATAGATAAGTTAATATTTAATTTTTTAGTTTGTTTAAGCCTTAGCTGCCTTTTTTTCAGCTTCTTTTGCTTCCAGCTTATTTTTAATTCGTTTCAAAACTGTAACCTCTTCTAATGCTCGTTGGTCAAGTACACTGACAATCCCTTTAATCTCATTAGAGATATTGGGGGCCACAATTTGTTCAAGAGCGTTTACCCGGCGAGAAGTCTTTTTAATCTCTTCACCTATTTTACGCAAACGTGTCTCGGTACTAGCCACATTGATTAGAGCTTTAGCCAGTTTACGAAACTGACCAGCAGCATCTAAAGTACGCACGCCAACACTTATTGGCGAAAAAGGCAATTCTTCATCAAATTCTGGAACTTTTATTTGTGGTACTTTTACCCCAAATATATTTTCAACTTCCATTTCTAAATCCAATTCGCTATCAACAGCTAATCCAAGACCTTCTACAGCTTCTGGGCTGTCCCAAGCATTTGCTAAAAATAGGCTAAAATAAGCGTCTTTAGTGGTCAGACCTAGTTCTTTACGTGCTGCTAATGATACTTTTACCAATCCAAAAAATTCACCGAGCAAAGCATCTCGCTTACGTTTTAAAAGGTCAATACCTCTAATTGCTAATTTTAACTGGTCACGGCGTTGAAGTAAATTCGAACGGGTGGGAGCAACATTTGCCATAAATCCTCCTTAAATATTAACAAAGTCTAAAACCAGCAAATTATAATAATGCTGGTTTTAGACAATAGCCAATACTATCGACTACCCCAAAGTTCATCCATTTTTGCACCATAGTACTTATCAATTTGATCACGGCTCAAACGGGTAAGCTCTGATTTAGGAAGTTTAGATAAAATTGCCCAAGCTGTGTCTAAAGACTCGTCAATACCGCGGTCTGCATTGCCTTGATTAATGAAATATTTTTCAAAATCATCAGCAAATGATAAATACAACCTATCATTTGCACTTAGGGCATCTTCACCAGTGATTGCAACTAATCTTCGTAAATCAAGACCATTGGCATATGCTGCCTGCAACTGATCTGAAATACCTTTATGGTCTTCACGGGTTTTACCTTTACCAATACCATTATTCATTAGCCTACTAAGCGACGGACCGGGGTTAATAGGTGGATAAATCCCTTGGGTATGCAAACTACGCTCCAAGTAAACTTGGCCTTCGGTAATATAACCAGTCAAATCTGGAATTGGGTGAGTTACATCATCGTCAGGCATAGTAAGAATAGGAATCTGTGTAACAGAGCCCGGTAGGCCCTCTACAACCCCTGCACGCTCATATAATGATGCAAGATCAGTATACATATATCCAGGATAACCACGGCGACCAGGAATCTCTTCACGAGCTCCACCAATCTCGCGCAAGGCTTCTGCATAATTAGTCATATCAGTTAAGATTACCAATACATGGTAGCCATGCTCAAAAGCTAAGTATTCAGCAGCAGTCAATGCCATACGTGGTGTTAGTAAGCGTTCTACAGCAGGATCATTAGCTTTATTCAAAAATAGTACAGAACGTGCCAAAGCACCTGTGCGTTCAAACTCTTGGGTAAAGTATGTTAACTCACGCTGAGTAACACCCATTGCTGCAAAAACAACCGCAAATTCAGTATCTTCACCGATTACTTTTGCTTGTCTGGCTATTTGAGCTGCTACTTCGTTAGCTGGTAAGCCCGCACCAGAAAAAATAGGTAATTTTTGACCACGAACAAGTGTTAACAAGGTATCAATTGTTGAAATACCGGTTTGAATAAATTCTTCGGGCATTTCACGCGCTACAGGATTAATTGGAGCACCGCCAATTGGCAAACGTTTTTCAGCAACTACAGCTGGTAAGCTATCTATTGGTTCGCCGATACCATTAAAACGACGGCCAATCATATCTTTAGATACACCCAAACGGGCAACATCTTCTACCAAGTTTACAGTAGTTGTAGAAAGGTCTAAACCTGATGGCTCCTCAAAAAGTTGAAGCATAGTAATTTTGTCAGAAACATCAATTACCTGACCGCCACGCTCACGGCCTTTAGCATCTTTAATTCTAACAATTGCATTATAAGCAAGGTCTGGTGCGTTCTCTAAAAAGAGTAACGGCCCCGAGATATAACTAACCTCACTGTATTCTTTTTTCAGTAGATTACTCATTCACATCTCCTAGGCTGCTACCACAAAAGCTTTATCAAGCTCGGCTAGCACATCATTTTTATAAGCTTCAAATTCATCTTCTGGCACATAGCGAGAGCGGTTAATTTTTTCCATAACTGGATTTGCTAAAAGCTCGTCAACTGTGCCACCTGCTTCTATAAATTCAGTAGCTGAGTTATTCATTTTAAGCATCATCTGTAGCATGCCATATGCTTTTTTGAGTGAACAAGAGGCATCAACAGGATCAAAACCGTTTTGTTGCAAGAAGTCTTGGCGTAATACACGACCAACTTCAATAATTAAACGTTCTTGATCTTGCAGAGCATCTGGGCCAACAAGTTGAACTACCTCTTGTAATTCGGCTTCTTTTTGCAAGATGTTAACAGCTTCATTACGTAAATCTACATAGTCAGGGGCAACATTGCCAGAATACCAAGGGTCTAAAATACTGTTGAAAAGTGAGTAAGACTTATCCCAGTTGATGCTTGGGAAGTGACGCCTGCGTGCAAGGCCAGCATCAAGTGCCCAGAAACAACCTGTAATACGCAAAGTTGCTTGAGTAACTGGTTCTGAAAAATCACCGCCAGCTGGAGAAACTGCACCGATAATTGATACAGCCCCTGTTTCGTCAGCCAAGGTTGTAACTCTACCGCCACGCTCATAGAATGCTGCCAAGCGTGATGATAGATATGGCGGATAACCTTCTTCCGCAGGCATTTCTTCTAATCGAGAGGCAATCTCACGAAGAGCTTCTGCCCAACGGCTAGTTGAATCAGCCATAACTGATACTGCGTAGCCTTGATCACGGAAATACTCTGCAAGAGTAATACCAGTATAAATAGAAGCTTCACGAGCAGCTACTGGCATGTTAGAAGTATTGGCAATAAGTACGGTTCTGTTCATAAGAGGGTTGCCAGTTTGTGGATCAACCATCTCGGGGAACTCGGTAAGAACCTCTGTCATTTCATTACCACGCTCACCACAGCCAACATAAATAACAATTTCTGCATTACCAAATTTAGCAATTGATTGCTGAGTAACTGTTTTACCAGCACCAAATGGTCCTGGAATTGCCGCAGTACCACCCATTGCTAAAGGAAAAAGAACATCCAAAATTCTCATACCCGTTAAGAAGGGAGTAACTGGATCCAGCTTTTCTTTAGTTGGTCTAGCTTGCCGCACAGGCCAAGGGTGATACATTTGTAGTTCGGTGCCATCTTCAAAAGTTGCAATAACTTCTTCAACGGTATAATCACCGGCTGCTGCAATTGTTTTTATTGTGCCACTTTTATCTGGCGGAACTAAGATTTTGTGTGTAAAAGCAAATTCTGGCACTGTGCCTAATATTTGCCCGCCTGTTACTTTATCTCCAACAGAAACTGACGGAGTAAACTGCCATTTCTGTTCACGAGAAAGAGAATTTACAACAATTCCTCGCTCAATAAAAGTTCCAGATTGTATTTTAATTTTATCCAGCGGTCGCTGAATACCATCAAATATCCCATTAAGCATTCCTGGGCCCATTTCGACAGAAAGCGGTAAACCAGTTGAAATAATTGGTTCACCAACAGTCAAGCCAGAAGTATCTTCATAAACTTGAACAAATGCAGTCTGACCGTCTAAACGAATAATTTCTCCGATTAAATCTTCTTTGCCTACTCGTACGATATCGTACATGCGTGCACCGAACATTCCATCAGCAATTACCGCTGGTCCAGATATACGTTGAATCTTACCTTCAATAGCCACGAAGGTCCTCCTTAATCCATTTTCACATCGAAGCCGATGGTATCTCTTACCAGCGCCTTCATATATTCGGTTGAGTCGTCACTTTCGGTAAAAGCTGCACCAAGACTAGGCATATTAAGCAGCACAGGCAAATCCCGCCCGCGCATAATACGCTCACTTGACTTGTTAGGGTCAGGAATCAGAGATTCATCAACCACAACTAAGCCATAGTCATTAGAAAGAATTATTTCATTAAGAACTTTTTGGGCATTTTGTGAATCGGACTCACGGACTTCAATACCAGCCAAACGAAAGCCAGTAGCTGTCTCATTATCTGTTAGAACAAGCATTTTAGGCATAGCCAAGCTCCGTTTCCAAAGATTTTTTGTCAACTCCGTAAAACTTTCCTCGTGCTAGTAATCTTAGCTTTGCACTCTCAGTTTCTTTTTGACGCAAATAATTAACAGCCAAACCAATATTCACTGAATCACTTGCTAAGGCTCGAGCATTCTTTTCTAAAATATTACGGATTGCTATTTCGGCCTCGGTGAGTGTAGTTGCTTCTGCCACTTCTGCAAAACTTCCGTTTGCTAAAGCTTGAAAAGCATTCTGAGATTCACTATTTGCTATATTGCTAAACAGCTCTTTATTTACTTCTTTACCACCAGATATAAACAAATTATTTATGTCTACGCCTTCAGGTTTGCTGCCATAACGCAAACTAAGTGCAGTTCGTAAATTATTGGCGTCAATCTCGCGCTTTACAAACTTAGCATAGTTTTTTGGGCTAGCTGATGACTTTGCAGAGTCCGCTAAAATCGCATAATACGCCTTGTCTAAAGCTACTTCTAAAGAAAGTAAGTTTGAATCATTAGCATACTGACTTGCGGCTTTTCTAAAAGCTAATTTTAATGGGCTTTTGCTCATACTAAGAACTTGAGCTGCACTTTGCATATCAGCTGAATTTGCAACTGCTTCTAATAAAACAGGTTTTAACTCAGCTGCTGGAAGTAATTTGGCAATAGTGTCTTCTGCACTGCGCTTGGCGTGTTTGGCTCGAGCAATCACCTTTATATTATCTAGATCGTACTTTAGCAATAAATTTGAAATTAACTGCCTGGGTTTACCATCAGCAAAATTTAAAATACTACGAGTAGTTTTATAAAAATTCTTTGAAACGGCATTATCAACAATTTTAATTCCAGAAAAACGACTCTGGGCCTCTTCTATGTCAGCAATATAAGATGTCTGCGATAGACTCGAAATAAATGCATCAAAATTATTTGAATTCAACATTTCAAGATAGGCTTCAGGCTTTAATAAGCGTGAGCGTAATCCACGAATGCGTGCATTTATATAACCATAATCCTTAGACATATCAATTTCCCGTTTCGTCACCAAAAAGTGTTTTTGAAACCAGAGCGGCAGCATCATCTTTAACAGCTTCTAATCTTGAGAGTAAGCTATTTTCAATCAATACACTACTACCTTCACCTTTGAGTTTTAAACCTGCAATAATATTACTGTCAGTTTCTATTTTTACATTAGAGCCGTCGAGGTATTTGACATCATCAGGATTGACAACAACCGAAGCAACTTTAGTTACAGCTTCAGCAGCTTCTTGGTAAAGTGATTTAAATACAGCAGCATAATTATCAGACTCTCTTAGGCCTATCAGATCGTTTTTAACTCTAGTAAAAACAGCTTCTACGCCAGCATTTTGAGCTTTTAGCCTCAATGACGAAGCTTCTAATTGCGCTGAACTTTTTGCCCGAATTATACCTGCCTCACGTTCTGACTTTAAAGCACGTTCTTTTTGGGCAAATAGAGACTTTGCTTCTTCTTTTGCTTTTGCAACAATCTCTGAAGCAGTATTGCGAGCCTCAGATAAAATTTCTTCAATCTCAGCACTCGCTTCTTTTTCAAGAAGAGTAGCAAGATTGGACATTTATATTTTGCCGTTTAAGAAGAAGGCAATAACAAAACCGAAAATAACAATTGTTTCAGGAATTACCAATAAGATAAGAATGTTACCAAATGCTTCTGGGCGTTCTGCTAATGTGCCTGCACCAGCACTACCGATACCGGCTTGGGCAATACCCGCAGCAATAGCTGGAATACCAATAGCAAGCGCTGCACCAATAGCGATTAAACCTGCACCTAAGCTATGACTAGCTGTTGCTGCCTCATGCTCTTGAGCCAAGCCTAGACCTGCCAATAAAGCAAAAAAACCTACGAACGCCAATATATTTAATACTTTTTTCATTATTTTCCTCCTAGTAGACGAAATGGGTTGTACTTAACGCCACTTTCATCATAAAAACCAAATTTGGTAAAGAATTCTACGTAATTTAAACGTAGAGGTTGAAGAGCGTGACCTAAAATGGTCAGAACAATGGCTAATAGATGCACAATTAGTGCAACAAGAATGCCCAATATCGGGCCGATTACTGGCATGGTGCCAGAAAGTGCAAAACCTAAGTCGGTGGCTAAATTGGCAATTAGTGCAGCGGACAAACCAACCGCAAATATCCGCAGATAACTAAGGATATTACCACCATTAGAAATTAGCTCAACTAACATTAGTGGCATTTTTGCCATTACTGTCATAACTAAAAATATGGCAAAACCAGCCATAACTATTATATTGCTAACTAAACTGGCATTATTCATCTGATATGTCGTAGCAAAAAGAACCAGTGCTATAAGACCAGCAACCATTCCTACGCCTTCATAGAAGTGGCTCATATGTTTATGTTTAAAGCCATAATATGCCCGAATTACCCAACCACCAATTACCTGAATAGTACCGAAGAAAATAGACATTAACAGCATTTGAGTAAACTGAACTGTCCTAGGAATTAGGATTGGTATAAGACCATGTGATTCTACACCGTTATGAATAGTACCAGGAATATAGAATACAGGATTGGAAGCAGGCCATTTTTCCAAGAAATTTCCAAAGAATTCACCAAAAGCAAAGCCAAAAATAATCGCCCAAGCTGCTGCCCAAAAAATAACTACGGCAATTGTTTTAAGAGCCTCTGGTTTTATGGTAAGCCCCATAAAGCCGATTACCAAATCTTTGCCTTGTTTGCCGCGTCTCATCATCCAAAATGCAATAGCAGCAAAGAGAAGACCAAAACCAATGTCACCCATAATCATACCGAAGAATAGTGGAAAGAACACAGCTAAAGTCCAACTTGGGTCAAAACTGCCATATTTTGGCGGTGCAAATAATCCGAGTAAACCCTCAAAAGGTTTCACCCAATTTGGATTATCTAAGCTAACGGGTATATTGCTATCATGATGATCATCTGCTGCTCTTGTACTAATTACAATATCATCAGAAAATCTTTTTTTAAGGCCTTCAACAACTTTGCTAGTTTCATTACTTGGTAACCAGCCTCTTAAGGCAACCCCGTATTTACCAGAAATCATATCTTCTTGTTTCTCGTATTTTAGGCTTTGATTCTCCAGTTGTTGCAGACTAGCTGATATTTTCTCTGCATGTTGTTCAGAAAGTTTAGCAAGCTCTGAATCAAGCTGTTTTTGACGAGCAGGTAAATCCTGTAAACGCTCTTCCATAGTATGGGTAGCTTTAGATATACCTTGCTTGGCATAGCGATCAGGCAAACCAATTTCGGCAATACCTAGATTAGTCATAGTAGACTTGAGAGCTTTTAAATCTTCTTTTATAACAGCAGCAACTAACAATGTCTCTTTGCTCTTATTGCGCTCAGCCATAGTAATATTATTAGCTAACTGCTCAGTAAGCTCAGCTTTTGTCGCCTCTAATTTATCATTAGCTACATAAAAAGCTAAGGCAGAAAGATATTTACTATCTTCAAACTGTGCTAGTAGTGGGGTTAGTTCACGCAAACTGGGTAAATACATTTGAGCAAGCTCGAGCTCATCGGAATTATCTGCCCTTTCGGCTACTAAGCCGTCTACTTGTGAACCAACTGACTCTAAATACTCTTTAAGTTGATCAATATCAAGCTTTTGAGTATTTTGCCTTTTTCCTTCTTTATGAGAACCCAATGCATCAAGAATGGTCTTAGAGCGTGAAATTAATTTATCCAAAGTCTCTTTGTTCTTTTTATCTTCACCGGCCAACTGAAATTGTCCTAAATTATCCTCAGTTGTCTCCAGTGGGTCTATATGAACAACACCTAGACTTTGTAAATTAGTTAAAAGCTCTTGAGCTTTATTCTTTGCGCCTATGACCGTAATTTGGTCCATATGGGCAATCATGGTAAGACTCGCTTCATAAGCAAAGCAACTGCCTTGCCTTGATTGGCTTTTGCTTTAACATCGATGCTTTCAACGATTGTAGCAACATCGTTTAAAATAGCTTGCCTGGCTGCTTCTGCTTCTGCATTTAAATCTGCAGTAGCTTTTTCAGCTAGGCCTTGAGCTTCTTTAACCGCGTCCTCATTGATTTTGGCAGCATCTTGTTTAGCTTTTTCAATAATCTGAGCAGCCTCTTTTTTTGCATCAGCAACTTTAGAGACTAAAGCTCGTTCTTGAGCGGCGAGTTCTTGTAATAGAGTTTCACCCTTTGTATCCAAACGCCCCCTCCTTCCTACCCACATATTTTATCTTTAGAATTATTTCTACAGTGGGAGAGATATAGAATCACACATAAAAAAACGCGCCTTCCGTCAGGTAACATAGTGACGCAAACAGCGTGTTACAGAGTAAGCATAGCAGCCTCTTTAGATAGTGTCAATCGGTACAATTGTCCTTTGTAAAATTTTCCTCTTATAAAGCCTAGATATGCCAACAGGAAATCCTGTATCCTATAGCAACTGGTTTATCTAAATAATAAACCAAAGGGAGTAATTTATGACATTGGATAGGCTCGAGCAAAATCAAATAGATAATAAACCCAATGGACTCGAGGAATTAAGCAATAATATTGTATTTGGAGAGGGAAACCCCAACGCTCAGCTAATGATAATTGGTGAAGCACCTGGTGAAGACGAAGACTTAAGCGGTAGACCATTTGTTGGTAGAGCTGGTCAATTATTTGATAAAATTTTAGAAAGCGTAGAAATAAATCGGGAGGATATCTATATTACAAATATTGTAAAATATCGCCCACCCGGAAACAGAAACCCCAGTTCAGAAGAGCTTAAAATTAGTGAGCCTGTTTTAATTGAGCAAATTGAAATTATAAAACCACAACTAATTGCAACTCTTGGGAATGTACCCACACAATTTTTACTAAAAACCAAAATCGGTATTACCAAAACCCACGGTATATTTGTTGATTGGCACAGTGGCATAAAGCTAATGCCTATTTACCACCCAGCTTATTTGCTGCGTAACCCCAGCCGTGAAAAAGGCAAACCCAAATGGCAAACATGGCAAGATATGAAATTACTAAAACAAGCAATGGATAATTTAGAACCTAAAGCTGGTCAAATAGTAATTGATAATTCTGAGCAAGATGGATTATTTTAAGGAGAAAAATGTCAGATAAATATTTTATAGGTTTAATAAATTCAATTTACAGCTCCGCAGAAGCCGCCCTTGGTGAAGAGAATAGCCCTTTGGCTAGGCATTTGCGCAAAGATAATTTAATTAAAAAAAGCACAGCAGAAAAAAGTATGTTACTACTAGATATGTTACAAAGAAAAACCTCTGGGAATCTTGATGAAACAGAACTGGCAACTTTATTAAAACATCAAAAGAGCTTAAAAGAAGCTTTACTTAAGCTAGAAGCTAATTAATGCGTGCACTAATTCAGCGAGTGAGCAAAGCTAAGGTTGTAGTAGAGAGTAAAACAGTGGGTGAGATAAAAGAAGGCCTCCTTGTACTGCTTGGAATTAGCCCAGATGATAGCCTAGAAACTGCCAAAAAACTTGCTCTTAAAATATCTAAGCTGCGTATCTTTAATGATCAGCAAGGAAAAATGAACTTGAGCATTAAAGATATTAGTGGGGCTGCATTAGTTATCAGCCAATTTACACTTTATGCAAATGCCAAAAAGGGTAACCGTCCTAGCTACACCAATGCAGCCCCGCCTCAACAGGCTGATGAGCTTTATTTAAAGTTTAGTGAATTATTAGCAAATGAAAATATAAATGTAGAAAATGGAATTTTTGCTGCTGATATGAAAGTTGAATTATTGAATGATGGACCCGTTACAATTTTTTTAGATAGTATCGAACTTGGGTTTTAAAAAACTAGGTTTAAATGCTTTGAGCTAAAACTAATATCACCATAATGTCTTGAGTTTAGAGTTGTACAAAACAAAGAGCACCCCTAATCCCTTTGAAAATCAATAGTTTTTAACTAAAGAGCTTTGGAAAAACCACAATTAGGACATGTTTTAGGTCTATATTTAGTTTTTCTGATAACA
>CAMZLP010000115.1 GCA_947311535.1 uncultured Deinococcota bacterium
ATTTCTAAGTAGCTATCTGATCTTTTGTTTATACTGTTATATACTGCTTTGAGGAATTGTTCTGTTTTTTTCATACACTATCAGTAACAATTCCTCTCCTTTTTGTCTAGTACTTTTGTCTTTTGAACTCTAAACTCAAGTAATTATGCTTCTTGGGGTAGTGTTTATAACTCTAGTCTTTATGCGTTCAGGCTGGCAGATTTCAAAACGAGAAGGGGTGGTTTTAGTGCTATTTGGCGTTGGGCGATGGATTTACAGTTTCGGATTTTGATTGCCTCAGCTTAAGGCTAACTTCTTTTAAGCCTTCATGAGAACCAACCACAGTCACCTTATCGCCTAGTTTTAGCTTAGTGTAGCCATGAGTAACTAGCAGTTTTTGGCCCTTTCTTCTTATAGAGAGTATTAAAACATCAAGCGGTAATCTTAAATCGCGTAGGGCGACACCATGTAGGGTTTTGTCACCAACTTCAATTTCGACAATATCTTGATTTTCACTTTCACCCAAGAGCAATGATGTCGCTGAAGGTGAGCGTACAAATTCACTTAAAAGATTAACCGTGGCGGTGCTTGGGTTTACAGTGGTAACTCCCATATCATGGAATTTTTTGGTATTTTTACCATCATTTAAACGTACGATTATATTATCTACGCCATATTTTTTATAAATCAATTTAGCTATTTGATAGTTTTCAGTGTCAGAGAGCATGCAAATGGCTGCATCTATATTTTCTAAATTTAAGCTTGCTAAAGAGCTTAAATCTATGGCATTAAGATCGACAATATTTAAGTCATTAGATGACAATTCTTTAGATATTTCTGGCAAGCTGCTTTTTAGGCAGGCAATTTGCACATTCCAACCGTGGTCCTGCAAGTGTCTTGCTAATATATTGGATTGTCTTTCTAGACCAAAAATTACGGCATCATTGGCACCATCAAAAGCATTGTGCTTGGCTTTGGTAAACGATTCACCAGTTTGTACAATTGCCCATTTGAATAATAGAGGGCCAATAAGCTGGCTAACGACTATTACCGAGATAATCATAGTAGCAAAAGCAGCACCCCATTCTGGAAATTCTACTCCTACTTCTTTGGCTAAGCCTAAACCAACGCCAGCTTGGGTAATATATGTTGCCCAGCCTAAGCGGTTATATTGCATTGGGTCTTTAGCAGCAATGCCTCCTAAAAATGAGGATATAAAAATTGCAAAAACTCTTATTAAAAATAGAATTAAGGCTATAAGCCAAGTATCTTTCAAAATGTTTAATTGGAGTGCAGCACCTGTTAGGGTAAAAAATGAAATATAAACAAGGGGGCTACCAAGCTCCAAGATATGGCTAAAGCTAGCTCGATATTTGGAATAATTAGTAATCCAGAAGCCAGCAACCATACATATTAAGAGAGGCTCGAGCAAAATCTCAAAAGCCATACTGTCATGACTTGCATGCCGTAGTTCTTTAGATACTATAAATATGCTAAATCCTAAAATTAAAATAAATATTAGTTTTAGTGTTTCTTTCATTTTGAGCTTTAAAATCAGGATTAAAATCTGGGCTAAAGCTAAACCTATAAGAACAGAAGATACAAAATCTAATAAAATTATGGCTAAAAATTCAATCCCAAAACTAGTACCAGTAAGTAGGGTATCAGCAACGGAAGATGTGATAGCAAAAAGGATGACCACAGCTACATCGGTAACCATGGTTACCCCAAGAATGGTTTGTGTGAATGGACCTTTGGCACGTAATTCATTAATAATAGCGATAGCGCTAGAAGGTGAGCGGGCAACTAGAATTGTACCAGTAAACAAGGCAATTGCAGCACGCCCTGCAAAAGCTAGGTTTTGCATAAAGGGTATATAGTCGGCTAGTAATAAGATTGATAGGGTACCGATGGCTGGTACAATGACAATATTACTTAGGGTTATCCATGTGATACTTTTAAATCGGCTTCTTAATTCTTTTAAATATAGCTCGGCACCAGCAGCAAAGGCGATAAAACCCAAGGCAATTTCATCAACAAAGCGTAGCTTATCTGTTAGTTCTAAAGAAACAAGACCTAAGACATAAGGTCCTGCCACAATTCCAGCTATCAGATAGCCACTTATTATTGGGAGATGATAGCGGTTAAAAAAATTTGCAATTGGTCGCGAGGCCAGAGCAATAAACATAAAACTAGCTAGAACTGGTATTAAACTAATATAATCTTTGACTAAATTCATTTCATCTTCTTAAGCAATCATTTATGCAACTAGCGACACTGTATTTAAATAAATATTCTGGGTAGAATCAGATAGCGGCAGTTAAGCCTGTTTAGGATTTTGATTGCCCAAGTTTTAACCCCACTTCTTTAAGAGCCTCTTTAGAACCAACGATGGTTACTTTATCACCAAGCTCGAGCTTAGTGTAGCCGTGCGTAACTAGTAGTTTTTGACCCTTTCTTTTGATAGAGAGTATTAAAACATCAAGTGGTAATCTTAAATCACGTAGGGCGACACCATGTAGGGTTTTGTCACCAACTTCAATCTCAACAATATCTTGATTTTCGCTTTGTCCCAATAACAATGACGTTGCTGAGGGTGAACGCACAAACTCACTTAGTAGATTTACAGTTGCGGTGCTTGGGTCTACGGTTGTTGCCCCTAGATCATGGAATTTCTTAGTATTTTTACCATCATTTAAACGTACTATAAGATTGTCAATACCGTATTTTTCATAAATCAATTTTGCAATACCATAATTTTCTTCGTCTGAGAGCATGCAAATAACAGCATCAATATGCTCCAAATTCAAATTATCCAAAGACTCTAAATCAATAGCATTAAAATTAATTATTTCCAAATCATTTGAGGCCAATTCTTTAGATATTTCAGGCAAGCTACTCTTTAAACAGGCAATTTGTACTTTCCAGCCGTGGTCTTGTAAGTGTCTTGCCAAAATATTAGATTGTCTTTCTAATCCAAAAATAACAGCATCATTAGTACCATCAAAGGCTGCGTGCTTAGCTTTGGTATTAGATTCACCGCTTTTAAGAATTGCCCATTTGAATAGAGGGGGGCCAACAAGCTCACTAAGAACAATTACCGATATTAGTAAGGTAGAAAAAGCTCCACCCCATTCAGGAAATTCAATTGCTACTTCTTTTGCTAGCCCCAGGCCTACACCAGCCTGAGTAATAAACGCTGCCCAGCGTAAACGATTATGCTTTGCTGATTCTTTAGCAATTATACCGCCAGTAAATGAAGCAATTACTATAGCAATAACTCTAATTGAAAATATAGCTAATGCTATCATCCAAGTATCTTTGAGAATATCTAAATGTAAGGCAGCACCTGTTAGGCTAAAAAATGCAATATAAACAAAAGAGCCACCCATTTTAACGAGGTGTGAGAAGTCAACTCTATATTTGGTGAAATTAGTCATCCAAAAGCCTGCAACCATAGCTATTAATAAAGGCTCGAGCAAAATTTCATAGGCCATATAGTTGTGGCTATAACTCCTTAACTCAGCCGAGAGTAAAAAGGCGCTGTAACCCAGTGCCATAATTGAAATTACTTTGATAAAATCTTTTATTTTTAAGCTTAGGATAAAACTAACAATTTTTGCTATCAGTATTCCTAATAAAATTGATGCAACAATGCCTAAAATAATGATAGCCAAAAATCCAAATCCAAAGCTGGTTTTATTTATAAGTGAAATTGCAATTGATGAGCTTATGGCAAATAGTATTACAACGCTAACATCAATAATCATAGTTACGCCTAAAACTGTTTGAGTAAAAGTCCCTTTGGCTCTTAATTCGTTAATAATTGCAATTGCAGAAGATGGTGACCGAGCTACTAAAATTGTGCCAGCAAGTATGGCTACGGCGATTCGCTCTGTTAAACCTAAGTTTTGCATAAATGGAATATAGTCTGCCAATAATAAGACACCAATAGTGCCTATAATCGGCACGATAGAAATTAAACTGACAGAAATTATGCCTATACTTCGCAGTCGGCTACGGAGCTCTTTTAAATATAATTCGGAACCTGCTGCAAAAGCAATAAAACCCAAGGCTATTTCATCAATAAAACGAAGGCTTTCAATTAATTCAACAGAAACAAGGCCTAAAACATAGGGGCCAGCAATTATTCCTGTAAGTAGATAGCCAGTTACTAGCGGAAGATTTAGGAGTTTTAGAAACTGACCAATCATACTAGCAGCTAAAGCAATAATTGCAAAGCTAGCTAAGGCCGGTATTAAATGAATATAATATTGCATAGATTCCATAATTACCCCTGACCCATCAATAAAATTTTAATAAAAAGGCTCTTTCATAATAAACTAGCAAAAAGACTTTCTACAAACAATAAATTTGTGAACATGATTGATTATATCAAAATCATAGTGCTTGTGGTGATGCTTAAATAGCAACATTAAATTAAAATAATGTTATAGATTGTTTATGATTTTGTGAATGTTTTAGCTCATAATGATTTTGTGAAAGGTTTTTTATGAAAAAAATACAAATTGTGATAGCTCTTTTGGTTTTGATAATGGCTTTGGCTTTGGCATCTCAACCAAAAAATAATAAGCTGGATTATTTAGTCCAAAGCTCTTATGCAGGCACTAGCCCTGCGCCAGACTTCCCAGCTGATGTGGATTGGTTAAACACTGACCACGCCCTTAGTTTAAAAGAATTAGAAGGAAAAATAGTTTTATTGGATTTTTGGACTTATGGCTGTGTAAACTGCATGCATATTATCCCCGATTTGAAGAGGCTCGAGGCTAAATACGCAAATGAATTAGTAGTAATTGGCGTGCACAGTGCCAAATTTGATAATGAAGGCAATAGCGAGAATATTCGTAATATCATTTTGCGGTATGGCATAAAACACCCAGTTATTAATGACAAAGATTTTAGGGTTTGGCGTAGCTATGGTGCTAGGGCTTGGCCGACTTTGGTATTAATTGACCCTGTGGGCAAGGTAATTGGCAAACATGCTGGCGAAGGTATTTATGAGATATTTGATAGAGTAATAGCTGGCGCAATTGAAGAATTTGATGCTCAGGGTTTGATAAAAACTGCTGCAATTGAGTTTAAAGTTGAAGAGGCTCGAGCCCAAACACCATTATTATTCCCAGGGAAAGTACTGGCTGATAGTAAATCACAGCGATTATTTATAGCTGATAGTAATCATAACCGAATTGTTATTACTGATTTTGAAGGTAATGTAGAAGTAGTAATTGGTAGTGGTCAAGAAGCTCTAAGAGATGGTGATTATAGCCAAGCTGCATTTAATAGACCTCAGGGCTTGACATTAGCCAATGATAATATCCTTTATGTAGCTGATACCGATAACCACGCTATTAGAAAAATAGATTTAATTAGTCAAAGCGTAGAAACAATAGCAGGTAATGGTAGCCAGCAATATATTCGTGTGCAAAAGGCTGCTGCCAAAGATTTTGCTCTTAACACTCCTTGGGATGTTTTGTTTTATGATAATTTGCTTTATATAGCAATGGCAGGCCAGCACCAGCTTTGGGTTTATGAGCCAGATAGTCAAGTTATTTCAGCCTTTGCAGGCACAAGGCGAGAAGAGCTAAAAGATGCACCATTGTTGCAAGCTGGTTTAAATCAACCTAGTGGTTTAACAACTGATGGTGAACATATTTATTTTGCCGATTCAGAAGCAAGTGCAATTCGTTATGCTGATATTGAGCCTAGTGGCAATGTAAAAACAATTGTTGGTACGGGGCTTTTTGATTTTGGTGATATCGATGGCACTGCCAATACAGTACGTTTACAACACCCTTTGGGCGTTGCTTATAATCAAGCTGATGGCTTGCTTTATTTTACAGACACTTATAATAGTAAAATAAAAGTACTAAACCCAGAAAGCCGAGAAGTAAAAAGCCTATTTGGTAGCCAAGCAGGCTGGCAAGATGGTAAATTAGGCGCAACAAAATTATATGAACCAGCTGGGCTAAGCATTGCAAACAATAAGCTATATATTGCAGATACTAATAACCATGTGATTAGAGTTGCAGATTTAAAAACAAATGAATTAAAAACTTTGGTTTTGCTTGATAATAACAATCTATTAACCGCTAATAGCCAAGATGACAACAATATATTACGCCTAAAAACGCAAACAATAGCAGTTGGCGAGCAAGCTATAGAGCTTAAAATAAACTTGCCAGTGGGCTATAAATTTAATAATATTGCGCCTTTTAGTATGCACTGGCAAGCATCAAATGATTTAGCTGAGTTTTTTGAAGATGCCGAGCAAACTATTGTAGAACCTAAGTTCCCATTAAAATTTACGGTAGATTTAAAAGAGGGTAAAACTATCCTAAAAGGTGATTTAACAATTTATTATTGTGAGTATGAGTCTCTAGGGCTTTGTTTAATAGAGCCTTTGCAAGTAGAATTACCGCTAAATGTTATTAGTGAATCGGAAAACAGCTTAAAGATTGAATACTCAATTCCTAAACCAGAGGATTTTAATAATTTTTAGCTAGTGCCTCAATGAAAAACTAATAGACCAAGGAATCTAAGAATTTATTGCGTAATAACGAGCTTAGATAATCCTGCTTGCTATAATCGCAGTATTAAAGAGGTTTTATGAAGCAAGTAATGATTACAGGTTTTGACCCATTTGGACCATATAAATACAACCCAAGCCAAGATATTGTGGAGTATTTTAAGGGCAAAACCATTGCTGGCAATAAAATAAATGCTATTTTATTGCCTACTATTTACTATGCCTTTGCTCTTATTGAAGAAGAAATAGCAAGGACTAAGCCCATTGCCATAATTAGCACTGGGCTGTCATCTTCGGTAAAAGGTATACGGATAGAAAGCACTGGTAGAAATATAATGAATGGTAAATATGTCGATAAAAACGGAGTTTTGGCAAGCGGTGAGCCAATATTAAAAGCTGAGAGCGAGTTTGTAGGGGTGAATACAGATAGTTGTAAATTTGCCAATATCTTGGCAAAAAATAATATCCCCGTAGAAATTTCGGCAGATGCTGATGGCTATACTTGCAATGCTCTAATTTATGAAACTAGCCATTATATTGCCAAAAATAAATTACCCATAAAACAGTTTTTTTTGCACAGTCCTTGGACGGACAAATACAAAAACAAAGTTGATTTGGAGCCGCCTAAGATTATGATTGCAGAAGAGGATTTGTTTAGGGCGCTTGAGTTGATTATTGAGAATTTGTAAAAATTGCTTAGTAGCTAATGCCCAAAAAATGAAAATTTCTTTTGATGTGTTGCTTAATGGTATTAAAACGTTTTTTGTCTTAGGTTAACTTGCGAACGCAGTTACCTAAAAACGGAGATGCTTGCCGATAGATTTGTCGGGGCTAAAGCCCCGATTCCGTAATGAAAACAGTCGGAACTGAGGCTTTAGCCTCGGCCAAACTGCTCTTAATACAAAGCAGATAATACTGCAAACGAGGAGCAAGTCTAAGGGGAGTGCTTTTACAAATTACTTAGGTTTTGGGCAAATTTAGAATCAGTAAACCATCTTTTTGATAAGCGGTTATTTTCTCTTCTAAAACAGCAGTTGGTAACTTAATAGTTCTTTGAAATTTACCCCGAGGGCGTTCATTGATTAGGACTTTTTTGTTTTCATCATTGATTTTGCGAATGCCAGCAATTGTTAATTCATTGTCTTGAATGGCAAGCTCTATGTCTCTTTGCTCTACGCCAGCAGCTTCTACAATTATTTGATAGCTGTCATCTAAATCGTAGAGGTCTATTTTTACGCTATTGCTTTCACCAAATATTTGTTCGCTTAAGTTATCTACTTGCTTTTTAATATCAAATACTTCTTTTAAATCACTGTTGGCACGGTGCTTTTCTAATTCCATGTTTTGAGTTTAGCACCTAATTCTTAGAAAGCTGTTAATCTATAAAACGTGAGAATCCCTATTTTGGCAGCGCCTACGGCAAGTGGTAAAACTGCCCTATCTTTGGCTTTGGCAGAAAAATTGCCAATCGAGATTATCTCGGCAGATGCCATGATGGTTTATAAGGAAATGAATATTGGCACAGCCAAGCCAGATGCTAAAGAGCTGGCAATTACCCCACATCATTTAATAGATGTTGTTGGACCTGAGCAAGAATTTAGTGTGGTTGATTATGTAAAACTAGCAGAAAGCAAAATCACTGAGATTGTGCAAAGAGGGAATATTCCTTTGATAGTGGGGGGTACGGGTTTTTATATAAAGGCTTTGACCGATGGTTTACCTACTACTCCTAAGGTGGATAAAGAATTGCAGGCAGAGCTTTGGGAGGTGTTTGAAAGGGACGGGCTCGAGCCTATCCAAGCCGAACTAGAAAAGCATAGCCCTGTCGAGGCAATCCGTTGCCAACGAAACCCCAGACGGGTGATAAGAGCCGTAGAGATAATCCGCCGAACTGGTAAAGCCCCAAATGAGTTTGTAAACACAAAAGCAACGTTTAAATACAATAAAATAATCTTATTGCCAGAAAGAGAAATTTTGCAGATGCGCATAATCAAACGCAGCCAAAAAATGTTTGCTGACGGCTTAGTAGCCGAAGTGGCAGCTTTGATAGCTAAATACCCAAAGCTAGCAACTGCCAGACAAGCAATTGGCTACAAAGAGGTAATAGCCTACCTAGAGGATAAATGCAGCCTAGAAGCTGCCAAAGAGCAGATTATTATTGCCACAAGGCAATATGCCAAAAGGCAGCAGACTTGGTTTAAAAGAGAAAAAGATGCCTTATTTATAACTGATATTAGTGATAATGAGCAGTTGCTGGAAGTAGCTTTGGACAGGTTTTCCGCTAAACGATAGGTTTGAAGGAATTCTTTTGCTAAGCCAAAATCTTAGCAAGCCTTTAATATCTTTAAGATATTTTAATTATTATATAGCTTTGAGTTAGATAGCCTAATATGATTAACAAAACGGTCTGTTATTATGTAAACAATGTCAGTTAGCTTCTTAGCACCACAATTCTTATGGTCGTTATTAGCTATACCCGTAGTTATTTTATTGCACTTTATTCGCAAACGCCGCAAACGCCGCCAAGTATCAGCACTGTTTTTATGGAAAGAAGCCGTAATAATTGCTCAAAAGCAAAAACGCTTTTCAGCGAGTTGGTTGCTTTTATTGCAAATATTATTTGTAAGTTTAGCAGCATTGGCAATTGCTCAACCAATTATTTCTTTTGAAGGTCCCAGGGATAGAATTTTTATTATTGATGCTTCGGCTAGTATGGCAGCCAATGACCCTGATGGTATTAGATTAAATAAAGCAATTGCTATAGCTGAAGATTTATTATCTAAATCTGGGCGAGTAGCTATTATAAGAGCAGGTTTAGATGCTAGCATTGTTAGCCCTTTAACAAATAATATTCAAGAACTACGCCGTGCTTTAAAAACTATTAAAGCAACAGACAGAGAAGCTGATTTAACTAGAGCCTTGTCTATTGCCAAAACTATCTCTGAATCGGCAGAGATACATTTTTTTAGTGATGTTGCTAGCCCCAAAGGTGAGGCTATTATAGCTTATAGCATAGCTAGCCCAAGCTTAAATATAGGCATTAGTGCTTTTGATATAGGCATTCAAGAAGCCTTTGTGGCTTTAACTAATAACCACCCTAGGCCACAAGATATAGAGATTGAATTATTACGCGATGACAAAGTAATTGCTAAAACTAGTTTATTTTTACCAGCAGCTGCCCAAGCTACTAATAGCTTTCCTATTTTTGAGAGTTCTGGTTTATTTGAACTAAGAATAAATGCACCCGATTGGGATTCTTTGGCTACTGATAATTCTGCATTTATTGCAAAAAAAGATTTACAAGTGGTTTCTACAATTGATAATGAGGCTTTAAAGCGTTCTTTATCTGTGATACCTAATTTAAATTATAGGATTTTAGCCAATGCTAATCTTAATGCTCCGGGTTTTGATTTACGAATTACTTATGACAAACTTCCGGCAGATGCTAAAGGTAATTATTTATTATTTAATCAAGAGAGCGAAAACGAATTATCAGTTATTAATGATTGGGATCGTTCAGATGCGTTACTTAGGTTTGTTGATTTGACAGAGGTAGTTATTATTCCAAGAAAAAACTTTATTGCCCCAGACTGGCAAGTACTGGCTCAGACCGCTAGGCTCGAGCCTGTTGTAGCTAAATACAAAGACCAGAACGTAAATTTGGTAGCTCTTAACTTTAACCCTTCTCAAACAAATATGACCAAAAGAACCGCCTTTCCACTGCTAATGACTAATATTATTAGCCATTTTAGAAATGAAGGTCAGCTTATTTTAGGGCAAAGATTGCCGACTGGCGCTGTCTTATTAAAAAATAATCGTGAAATTAGCCAAGACTATGCTATTGAACCAGGGTTTTATAAGCTAGATGGGAAAATTTATGGGCTTAGCTTATTGTCTAGTTTTGAATCCAGATTAGATAGCTTTGTAGCTGATGAAAAAATAATTGTGCAAGATAGCAATACTAGCCAAGTTAGCCGTTCATTGGCTTGGTGGCTAGCTTTATTGGCTCTCGTTTTTATTTTTATCGAGTGGCTATTTTGGGCACAATCACAAACAAATAAAAAAATAAAGCTAACATGAATTCCATTGTTTTTTTCTTATTAACTACTAGCTTCTGGCTTTTAGATTCTCCAAAGCTTTTAAAATATCAAATGAATAAACTAATGCTTCCGCTAGAGATAGTTAGCTCATGATGGCCATGCACCGACTTGAAATATTTTTGCCAATAGTTGTATTTATTTTGCTAGCGGTTGGCTTAGTAACTTTAAGTACAGCCGCGCCAGAGATGAGCTTTGTGAGCAAGCAGGCAGCTTTTGCAGCTGCTGGCATTATTGCTGCAGCAGTGATTTTGTTTTTGGGTCGAAAGCGAATAGTAGATTTGGGTTTTCCTATTTATTGGCTCTCGAATATTTTATTAATTGCCACAAGGTTTTTTGGTGCCGAGAAAAATGGAGCAAAATCTTGGTTAGAAATTGGTCCATTGCCTTCATTTCAACCCTCAGAATTAGCCAAAATTGCACTAATTATGGCTTTGGCAATAATTTTGCATGAAAAGCCTATAAAAAATATTAAAGACTATTTACAAGCGGTAATTATTATAATTGTACCTTTTATTTTGGTTTTGCTCGAGCCTGATCTAGGTAGTGCTCTAGTACTGGCTGCAATTGGTGGAGGTATGATATTAGTACGGGGAATACCTTGGAAGCATTTAGTATTTTTTGCTCTTATGTTTGCAGTACTTATCCCATTGGCATGGCCAAAGCTAGAACCACATCAAAAGACAAGAATCATTGCTTTTATGAACCCCGAGGCCGATCCACAAGGTAGCGGTTACCAAGTAATCCAATCACGTATTGCTATTGGTTCTGGTGGTTTAAAGGGCAAGGGCTATAAAAAAGGCACTCAAGCCCAGCTTGGCTTTATTCCTTATCGCTACGCTGATTTTATCTTCCCTGTTTTAGCAGAAGAGGGCGGCTTTTTTGCTTCAGTAGGTTTGTTATTATTGTTTCTATTCTTATTTTGGCGGCTGACGGCTATGGCTTCTGAGTGTTTATATGAGCGAGATCAACTAATTATTACAGGTATTTTAATAATGATTAGCTTTCAGGTAATAGTAAACCTAGGGGTTTCACTGGGCTTAGCACCTGTTACTGGTATTACCTTACCGCTTATTTCTTATGGTGGTACTAGTTTAGTTTCTACAATAATTGCTCTAAGCTTGGCTTATGTAATTCATCGGGATAGATATAAAGACTTTTAAAAAGATTTGAGCAGTTTCCGTAAGCTAATAATATGGCCAAATAAAACTATAGGTACAATTACTGATGGTAAAAAAACAAAAGGGAAATGATTAATGGCTAAATTGGGCTGCTCGAAAGCTAAGCGCTGCAAAGGCCCAGGTATAGATAAAATTGCTCGAATGATTATATTAAAAAGCTATAATAATCCAGATATATTCCAAATTATTAATAGCTTTTGTTTAATTTCGTTGTCATTAAAAGCAACTAAAAGTATTATCGCCAATGAGAATATCTCAAGGAGATTAGCAATTGCTCTTGATTCTGAAGTTTTAATTGCTCCTAGGCTTTAAGCGAGAATATCTGACCAGCCCAAAAATATGCCCGTATATTTAATTCTGGTCAGTTGCCGTTTAAATTAAATTTTGAATAAATCCGCATGGCTGAATAATTATTTAGCCTCGAGCCAATTATCACCAAGCCCTAAATCGGCAATTAGTGGCACTTTAAGCTCATAAGCATTTTCCATGGTTTCTTTTATCAGTTGCTTAGTCTGCTCAATTTTATCTTTTGGAGTTTCTACAATTAATTCATCATGCACTTGTAAAAGCATGGCAGCACCTAGTTCTTTTAGTTTCGGTGCTAGCTTAATCATAGCTAGCTTAATTATGTCAGCAGCACTGCCTTGTATTGGCATATTATAAGCAGCTCGCTCCGCAAATTCTCGAGCATTTCTGTTTTTGGCATTTACTCCGCCAAAGTATCTGCGCCTGCCCAAAATAGTTTCAACGTAGCCATATTTACGGGTAAATTCTAAGGTGTCGTCGATATATTTACGAACATTAGGGTAGCCTGCAAAATAACCTTTTATAAATGAATCGGCAGCTGCAAATTCTATACCCAGCTCACGAGCCAAGCGGTGAGCACCCATGCCATATAAAACCCCAAAATTGATTATTTTGGCAATTCGGCGCATATCTGGCTGGACAGCCTCCAAACCAACGCCATAAACCTGTGCAGCAGTTCTGGCATGAATGTCTTCATTACTGTTAAAAGCGTCTATTAAGGCTTGTTCATCAGCGATATGAGCTAAAACCCTTAGCTCAATCTGTGAATAATCAGCAGCAATTAATATGCAACCATCAGCTGCTATAAATGCTTTTCTTATTTGCCTGCCAATATCGGTTCTTACGGGGATATTTTGCAAATTAGGATTAATACTCGAGAGTCTTCCAGTAGAGACCACATGCTGCCTAAAGGTAGTGTGCAATCTATTAGTAATAGGATTTACTAATTTTGGTAAGGGGTCTAAATAGGTGCTTTTTAGCTTAGCAAACTCTCTATATTCCAAGATTAAGGCTACTACTTCGTGCTCATCTTTTAAGCCCTCGAGCACAGCCACAGCGGTAGAGCGTTTACCGGTGGAGGTCTTTTTACCGGCCGAGAGTTCTAATTTATCAAATAAGAGTTCTGCTAATTGATCACGAGAGTTTAAGTTTAATAAGGGGTTATCAGCAATTTCACGTACTCGATTTTCGATTTTCTCAAGCTTTTTAGCCAAAGATTTAGATTGCTCTTGTAGTTCTAAGCTATCTATTCTTATACCCTTAAATTCCATCTCGGCAAGCACGTTTTGCAGTGGCTTTTCTAGCTTTTCATAAAGCTCTTTTTGCTTGGTCTCCATCTTTTCTGGCAGGGCTTTTAGTAATTCGGCAGTTGCTATGGCTCGAGCCTTGCTGCTTTTATCCCATTCACTAGCAGCATAGCGTTGGCAGATTGCCTCGGCTGAAGTATTGTTTGAATCTATGACATTAGCCATTAATAATGGGTCATCGGCAGCTTGGCTGTTTAGGCCATTTTTTAAAGCCCAAACATTTAATGCTTTGGCATCAATGGCATTTATATTTTGGGGTATTTCAAGTTTTTCTTCTTTTGAATTGGCAGTGGCTAGGCTTTCTTTATTTACTAGGCTAAGCTCGAGTAAATCCGAATTCATAGGGCTGGCTTGGCTAAGCAGAAATCCTAAGCTGCCTTCTTTGGTTATTTCTGTCCAAGGTTTTTCAATATAGTTTTTGGCTTTATTATCAGTCAAATTAAGCTCACGTATTATCGAACCAAACTCGAGCTCGTTCAATATTTCTAACATTTTATTGGCGTTCATATCTCTAATTGCCCATTTTTTAGGCTCTATTTCAATATCAGCATCAGTCACAATTTTAGAAAGCATTTTTGAGAATTTTACATCTTCTAAACTAGCTTCAATCTTTTTGGCAAAGCCAACTGGTTCTATACTGTCTAGATTTTCTAAAATATAGTCCAAGCTACCGTATCGCTTCAACAATTTTTGGGCACTCTTAGGGCCTATTCCCTTAGCTCCAGGGATATTATCAGAAGAGTCGCCAGTTAAAGCCCGATAATCAATCCATTGCTCAACTGTTACTCCATATTTTTTAAAAACCTCATCAGGTCCGTATCTATCAGTTTTTACCAAACCTCTTACGCAAGTGTCTTTGTTAATAAGCTGATATGCATCTCGGTCACTAGTTACTATTTCTACGGCGTAGCCCATTTTATTTACTTTTGTAGCAATTGTACCAATTAAATCGTCAGCTTCTAAGCCTATATACTCTATCTGATACAAGCCCATATATTTTACAAGCTCTTTGATAATAGCAATTTGCTGCGGTAAATCTTCGGGTGTAGCTGCTCTGCCGGCCTTATACTCAGGAAACTGATCATGGCGAAATGTCTTAGCAGGAGCATCAAAAGTGACAATTGTAGAATCATGCTCAGCTTCTTCTTGTAAAATCTTTAGCAAAGCCCTAATAAAACCGAAAACAGCATTGGTAGATTGCCCACGACTATTTTTTAATTCTCTAATTGCGTAGTAGCTTCTAAATATTAGAGCATGGCCATCAATGATTACAACCTTATGACCATTTTGCTTGTTTGCTTTTAGACTTTCTTTTTTTTCTTTAATATTAAATAATGATTCTTGTTCAGCCATTTTTAATAATTTCTTCAATTCGAAATGAGTATAGACAGTCTATCTTCTTATCTTGCATGTGTCAGTTTAACGTGATTAATTCTTTTTTGTTGTTTTAGTTTAGATTTTTGCCCAATAAAATTAATAGTAGCAGTTCAAAAAAAAGAAGTGATGATGCCATTGAGGTTTTGCCTTGATTTCAAAAGAACAGCTAGCAGAAATCCATCTTAAAATTACTAAAACTTTAAATATAGATTATTTATTAGTGATATTTAAGTAAATATTTTTAAACTTTAGACTTCTTGCCAAGTCTTTCTAAGTTCTTTAGCACTCTCTGGTACAGCAATATCTTTTTCTGCCTTACCTTCCATTTCTAAAGTTACATAGCCCTTAAAGTCAGTCTTCTTCATCATTCTAAAGACTCGAGCATAATCAATGTCAACAGTGAGTACAGTACCGCCACCAGGATAGGTTTTTGCATGAATAAGATCGGTATAAGGCATTATTTTTTCCATAGCCAGATAGTAATCATCTTCATAATAAAAATTACCAGTGTCTATAATTGTGCGCAACCATGGAGAGTTTACAGCCTTAATTATTCTTAGCATACCGTCAGCAGTGGTTGTTAAACCCCAATGATTTTCTAATAATAATTGTATACCAGCATCTTGGGCATAATCCGCAGATTCTTTTAAAGATTCTATAGCCCAGTTAAAGCCATCATCATTGCTAAAACCTTCCCAAGGTTTAACCCAGCCTTTGCTGTCTAATAATCCAGCACTGTTTTCATCTCGCCACCAGCCAGCATTTACCCGCATGCTCGCTGCACCCAATTGGTAGGCAATGTCAATAGATTTTTTGGTTTTTTCTAGATTTTCTTCACGCAAATCAGCACTGTCCCAGACAAAATCTTGTGAGCTGGCCAAATTATAAATATTTATCCCATTTTGAAATGCCTGACGTTTGATCTTATTAAGATGGGCATTGTCCAAACTATCTAATTGCTCTTCAATAACTTCAACTCCCAAAAATCCACTAGCACTAGCTTTATCAATAACAGTTGGAATAGTAACTTTGGGGCCACTAAAGTGCCAATAAGAATAACTGGATACTCCCAAACGCAAATCTGACATAAAACACCTCTTTTTCTGGGGTATAGCTTAGCAAGCTTTAATTGATTTAACAAGTTATTTTAGTCACCAAATAGCTTTTTGAGAGCATCTTCTTTAGAGCTTTGTTTGGCTTTAAAATAGCGTTCATTTGTTTGCTTAATGCGGTTCTTTTTTTCTAAAGATTTAAGCTCGGTTTCTAAAGTGAATATAGCTAGCTCTTCATAATAATGCTCATCTATATATCTTTGGATTTCACGAACTGATACACCCTTGCCAAAGCTTTTTTCAATTGCTTCTAAAACCCAATTTGTTACCGACATTATTCAGACATCATCTCTTTTGCTAAATCATAGACTTCGACACTTGGATGACCAGCAAACCATTCTCTTGGTGGACCATCTTCATGGGCTCGTTTATAAGCATCACTTGTGGTATAAGCTTTAAAACTCTCCATATCTTGCCAAAGGGTTTCTATGATAAAAATATTGTTTTCTGGCATATTGGGGTATTGTTCTGGTGCTAGCAGTCTCATATTAACAAAACCTTGCTGAGAACGTACGCCTTTTTGCCCAAAGCTCTCAACGGCTCTTTCTTTAAATGCTGCTAAATGCTCTTTGTGAATAGGGAATTTGGTAAAAACTAAAATCATTTGTGCCTCCTACTGATATTTTAGCTTGTTTTAAGCGTAGAATAGTAATTAAGGTGCGTTTTCGGATAGTTCTTTTAATAGTTTTATTAATATTTTTGCTTTTATTGCAATTGAGATTTACAAATATGCCTATTAGTTCACAAGTTGACTATCAAAGCCAAAAAATCATAGCAGTTCAACCGCAAATAAAGATTGACTATAGCCACTATGTCCAAAAAGAAGACGCCCCAATAAGGCAAGTAATAGTCGCAAATTTTGCCCTTTACAAGGGCTACCAAGCTTACTTAGAAGCGATTCCTCAAGAATTAAAAGACTATTTTTATTTTAAGGTGGCAAGTCCAGATAAGATTGTAGTTCTTAGCTTTGATGATGGCCCACTAGCTTATACTCCAAAGCTTATGGCCCTGCTATCTGAAACAAATACTCCAGCGACATTTTTTTTACTTTGTAATAGGCTAACTAAGACAAATAGTCAGTGGTATGATAATCCGCTTTTTAGCTATGGTTTACATACATTTAGCCACAAAGACTACAGCTATCTAGATTATGCAGAAACAAAAGAAGATATTGATAGTTGCTTAGAAATTTTCAAAAAGAATAATTTAGATGCAAAATATTTTCGCCCTGCTTTTGGAATAATTACTCAGGATTTAGTTACTAATTTAAAGTCTAATAAGCTAGAAGGTATTTTATGGAATATCGACTCGTTAGATTGGGATAATAAAAGAGGAGATGACTTAGTAAAACAAGTTTTAGAGAACTTAAGTCCAGGGAGCATTGTTTTGTTTCATGATGGTGTTAATCTGACCGATTTAAAAAGGATTATTGAAGCTATTCAGCAGCAAGATTATGAAATTGTATCCTTAGAGGAGCTATTACAATATCCTAAGCTTAATCTAATTTATTAAGATAGTCTTTATAAGCGAGCTTTTCTCGGTCGCTTTTTTTGAGCTTACTAACTACCAAATCATAAGAATGATCAATTAGTTGTAAAATTTCATTATTGGGTACGGAACCATCTAGGGTAATGGTATTCCAGTGTTTTTTATTCATATGATAGCCAGGAATAATTGCTTCATACTTTTCCCTTAAAAGTTCAGCAAATTCTGGATCACATTTTAAATTGACTTTTAATTTTGACCAAGTAATATTTGTTAAGGCAAAGATTTTATTCATCACCTTAAAAACAAGAGTGTTTTGGTCAAAA
This sequence comes from uncultured Deinococcota bacterium, assembly GCA_947311535.1. GTDB lineage: Bacteria > Deinococcota > Deinococci > Deinococcales > Trueperaceae > CAMZLP01. Next base: position 17,718 of record CAMZLP010000115.1, read on the forward strand.
GGAAAATCTTCTTTTACTCCAGCTTTTGATTTACAGTATTTTCTTAAATCATCTAAACTATTTATTTGCATACAATAAAATCCAAATCACTTATTTTTGATAAAGCTCTATTTACTTTATTTTATTATCATCTTACCGCTTTTTATTTTTTCTTCTTTCACTTTCAAACAAAACTAGCCCAGCTATTGCTAATATAGCTGCAGCTATAGAGATAAATAAAGTAAATCCATTATCTTTTAAAAAAATTAGATTAAAAACTATCAAAAGCCCTGCAAGGCTTGTCATTATTGTGCCTAGATTGGGTTTTGAATTCTTTTCCATGCCTAGTATTAATCCTTGTTCTTTAAAATTGGAGATAATAAATACCTCATTGTCAAGTAATTGACAATGAGGTATACAAAGTCAGACTAAATTTTAGCTATCTACTTCGATTACTTTTGTTTCACTTATACCGTCACCGATACGGCGGCCGTCATTATCAGTTAAGACTTTAAATGCTTCAAAAAGATTTAAAAGTGGAATTGCAACGGTGAAATTACGCTTAACAGAAGACATAAGATCCATTTCTTGACCATCTAACCGCACAGGGCGTAATTTCATAATCTTTTTGCCAATAGAACGCTTATCCATAAAATCAAAATCAAGACCATCTTTGACTAATAGATATGCTAAGGCTCCAATGGTGCCAAGTAGTGGGCCAACTACAGGTAAAAACCCTAAAACAGCAGAAAGGGCTCCACCAATAAATCCATCTATTACAAAAGCAATGATGCGTTTACTAGTATCTGGTTTGGCAGTATTACCCACAGCTTGATTTACCGTATTTTCTGATTCATTATCCATATATTTCCTCCAATGTAAAATGCTACAGGTTATTATAGCACCTTTTTTTTGCTTTTAATACCTTTGATATAATTCGAGACTTATGGAAAAGTCGTATGACCACCAGGAACAATATATCTAAGCCAGCTTAAAGGATTATTAGTTGGTTTG
>CAMZLP010000116.1 GCA_947311535.1 uncultured Deinococcota bacterium
GACTCGTACTATGGGCAGCTCTGCTGAAATTAGCCAGTTTGAAGTTATTAATGAATTTGGTGATATCTATGGACCGTTTAATATTAGCAATGCTAATGATATTTTTGATTTTGCAGTTAATGCTCGAGGCAAACGTTTTACATTTAAGGTAATAGATTCTAATGGCGGTAATACAGGCGTTGTTGAGATAGCTATATATGCAAAATAGTAGTCTGGGCTTTTTAATAAGCTTGTTTTTCTAACAGCCTTATTTTGTTTAGCCTCGAGCGAGCTTAATAGCTTTAATAATGTCCGAGAATTCTCTGGGATTAGTGCTTACTTCATCTTTGCAAGCATAAAGGTAATCTTCTAAAATAACATCAGCAGTAGCATCTAATGCACTTCTTATACCTGATAATAAAGTAAGTTGATCAGAACAGGTTCTATCTTCTTCTACCATTTTTTGTAAGCCTCTAATTTGCCCTTCAAGCCTTTTTAAACGATTTAGAATTTTGCTTTTATCTTTTTCTAAGTTTAAGTTTTTAGAATTGTTGGCCATATCAAACTCCATGAATTAGCATTTTGATTTTTCTATTTGCAAAAAAGCAAATATCTTATAGTATAGATTACCCCACAGGGGTATATTAATGCAACTATTTTGAGCAATAGCTTCTTGCTTAAAACTATTTATTAGCAATTATTTAAAGGCTGTATAGTACTAGCTTGCAATATTTACTAAAGTATTTTGCATTTCTGTTGATAATAATTCTGATTTTGAGCTTACCAGAAGCTTGGTTAATTTCATTTTTGAATTGTTTATAGGTGCGCATCTTAGCCAGCCAGCTTTTACTTCTTGTTTAATAAAAGATTCTAAGCTAATTCCTACACCTAAGCCACCCCGAACTGCGTCTCTAACCGCACCAGGGCCGCTTACCTCTAAAATACGACCGGGCAAGCTAGATTCAGTTTCTAAGGCTTTTAGAGTAATTCTAGAAATTGTAGATATTTTACTTGGGATAATTAGGGTTTCACCGTCTAATACATCTAAAGTAATATTATTTAACCTAATAATTGGATCATCGGGTAGGGCAAAAAGACAAATATTTTCTTCCGAAATATCCAGTTTTATTAAATCATTAGGAATATTATCTACAGTGGTAAGTAAATAAGCAGCATCTAATCTATCTGTTAAGATTTGCTCGAGCAAATTCTGTGAATAGTTTTCAATTAAATCTAATTTTAATTTTACCTTATTTGAGTTATAAGCTTTTAAATTATTAAGTAAAGGCATGGTTAAACTGGGTACCAAATGTTTACTTAAGCCTAGTTTTAGGCTGATAGTTCCACTATTCTGCCCATTAATAAAATTTTTGGCCTCTATTAATGTTTGTGATACTTTACAAGCATAGCTTAATAATTCTTTGCCATAGGCTGTTAATTCTATGCCTTGGGAACTTCTGTTGTATAGCTTTTCCCCAGTTTCCTCTTGCAAGCACTGTAATTGCCTACTAATTGCTGGTTGTGATACACCAATAGTTTTAGCTGCTTTAGATATACTTCCGAGTTTGGCAGCTCTACAAAATGCTAACAAATATTCTGCCTTAATCGCCACAGTCTCTCCTTAGAACAAAATTAAATATATGACACCGTAATGGTATTTTATGGTAGTTTGCTTAATTTGTCAAAGTGAGCTTTCCTAATGAAAGCAATATTAATTATTGAGAAGCATTATAAGATTTCTTTATAACACCCATTTATTTGCGATTGACGGATACCCCTCTAGGGTATAAAATATAGACAGGATTTCAGAATGAACTAAGCTGAAAAAATATCGAAAGGGTGATATATGTATTTTAAACAGTTTTATGATCGAGATATAGCTCAGGGAGCTTATTTAATAGGTTGTCAATCTACAGGTGAAGCAGTTGTAATTGATGCTCATAGAGATATTCAAATATTTTTAGATGATGCTAAGGCAAATAATCTAAAAATTGTAGCCGTTTTAGAGACTCATATGCATGCTGACTACTTATCAGCTGTTCCAGAGCTTGCAGCCGCAACTGGCGCAACGATTTATTTATCTGATGAAGGTGACAAAGATTGGAAATATCAATACGACGGAATAAAGCTCTATGATGGTAGTGAAATAAAAATAGGTAATATTACTGTGACAGCTCAACATACTCCGGGGCATACTCTAGAGCATTTGTCATATTTAATAACAGATGGTGCTTTTGCAGATAAGCCTGGTTACTATATAACTGGCGATTTTGTATTTGTTGGTGATATTGGTAGACCTGATCTTTTAGATGAAGCAGCAGGTGCAATAGATACCCGCTACGCAGGTGCAAAACTAATGTTTAAATCATTAAAAGAGAAGTTCTTAAACTTACCTGACTATGTTCAGGTATGGCCAGGGCATGGTGCTGGTAGTGCATGTGGTAAAGCCTTGGGTGCAATTCCTTGTACCACAGTGGGTTATGAGCGCAATTTTTCTTGGTGGAGCGAATATATTAAAAATGATGACTATGAGGCATTTGAAGAGGCTCTACTTTCAGGGCAGCCAGACGCTCCACTTTATTTTGCCAGAATGAAGATGCAAAATAAGGCTGGTGCAGCTATTTTAGGTGAATTGCAAGAGCTAAAAGAATACTCCGCTTCCGAGATTAAAGATAAAATTGCTAAAGAAATAATTTTCTTAGATACTCGAGATGCTAGTGTTTTCCGGACTGATGGTGTTAAAGGAGCATATAGCGTACCTTGGGGTAAGAAGTTCTTAACATATGCGTCTTGGCTAATTGACTCTTTAAATGATAATCGTGAGATAATTTTGCTTGCTAAAAATCAAGAGGAAGCAGATTTGATGCGTAGAATGTTAATACGTGTTGGTATTGATAATGTTGTTGGTTTTGTTAAAGATGCCGCAGAATTACCTAGGCAGAGCGTTGAAGTTTTAGAAGCAAAAGATATTGATAATTTAGATGACTATTTCATTTTAGATGTACGCACAGCCAATGAATACAATGAAGGAAATTTAGGAAATGCCAAACAACTACACGGTAGTAGAATAATGTGGCATTTAGATAAATTACCAAAGGATAAAAAGATTTTGAGCTATTGTCAAAAAGGTTTGACAAGCACTATAGCCGCAAGTGCACTGCGTTCTGCAGGGTTTACAGATGTCGCCGAATTAGAAGGCGGCTATGAGGCATGGCTAGCTGCTAAATAAAGATATATTTGCTATTAAGTTAGTATTTTTAACTAATACACTGTTTGTAGTTAAAGCAATGAAAGAGGTTTACTAATGTTTAAAGATATATTTCCGGAAGAATTACAAGAATGGGAAGAAAAAGGTGCGATGCTCGTTGACGTACGTGAACCTTTTGAGTTTGCACAAGGGCATATTCCCAATGTTAAAAATATTCCTTTAAGTCAATTTATGAGTAGAAAAGACGAAGTGACCGATCCGGTGGTATTAATTTGTGCCACAGGCAACCGTTCTGGTCAGGTTGCACATTATCTTGCAGAGAATCTTGGATTTACCGAGGTAGCCAATCTCTTGGGTGGTACATTTGGATGGTCACAACAGGGTCGTCAGATTGATATGGAACCTTGTTAAAATATTTTGAAGCTAGTATTTCTAGCTTCAAAATATTAAAGATAAAACAAAATACCTGTATGAGCCAAACGCAATCTTGGCACTATGATAATAGCTAATAAATAAGGATTTGAAATGTTAGAAAAACTAATTCCTGCGATAGCATGGTTAAAAACCTACGATAAGAAAAATCTGATGGCAGATTTTATGGCTGGTTTAGTGGTGGCAGTCATGCTTGTGCCACAAGGTATGGCCTATGCTTTATTGGCAGGGCTTCCACCGGTTATGGGTTTGTATGCTTCCACTGTTCCTATAATTATTTATGCCTTATTTGGCTCATCAAGGCAGTTAGCTGTTGGGCCTAGTGCAATCATAGCCATACTTACACTTAGTGCAATCTCAGCGGCTTCTGCAAATAACCCAAGCGAGTATGTTGCTTTAGCCGTAATACTTGCTCTAATGGTAGGAATTATTCAGAGTGTTTTGGGCTTTTTACGAGCCGGATTTATTACTAACTTTTTGTCACATGCTGTTATTAGTGGGTTTACCTCAGCTGCTGCTATTGTGATTGGTCTTAGCCAGTTAAAACATATTCTTGGGCTAAAGCTTTTGCATACTCACAGCACGATTGGCTTTTTTATAGAGCTTTCAAAGCACTTAAAAGAAACAAATTATATTAGTTTAATAATAGCTTTGGCTAGTATTATTTTACTCTTTAGCTTCAAAAAACTCTTGCCTAAGTTTCCGGCTGCAATATTAGTTGTAATAGGCTCGAGCCTAGCGGTTTATTTTCTACGACTAAATAACTTGGGGGTAAGAATTGTTGCCGAAGTTCCTCAGGGCTTGCCTCATCTGGCAATCCCAGCAATTACTATTTCAAACGTAGTGGCTTTGCTACCAGGGGCTCTGACTATCGCCTTTATAAGCTTTATGGAATCAATAGCTGTAGCTAGTACCTTTGCTGCAAAGGATAAATATAAATTAGATGCAAATAAAGAGCTAATTGGGCTTGGCTTAGCTAATATAGCTGGCTCACTCTTCCAAGCATTCCCAGTGGCAGGTGGCTTTGGCCGTTCAGCTGTAAATTACCAAGCAGGTGCTAAAACCCAACTGGCTGCACTAATTACCGCGGTTTTGATTATTGCCACTTTGGTTTTCATGACGCCATTATTCTACTATCTACCAAATGCTGCTTTGGCTGCAATTGTAGTTGTAGCAGTGTTGGGTTTAATAGATTTTGACGAGCTAAAACATTTGTGGAAGCTAAGAAAGGCTGATGCCTATTCATTGCTAGTAGCCTTTTTTGCCACATTGTTTATTGGTGTCGAGCAAGGCATTATTATAGGAGTGGTTTTTTCACTGATGACATTCATTTGGCGCAGTGCTTATCCGCATACAGCTGAGCTTGGTTTGTTAGAGTCTAAGAATGTTTTTAGAAATGTAAACAGATACCCCGAGGTAAAAACTCATCCAAATATTTTTATTAGCCGTATTGATGCAAGCTTGTATTTTGCAAATATGGCCTTTATTGAAAAATGCTTAAATGATATTATTGCCGAACGCCCTGAGCTCGAGCACATAATCTTTGATTTTTCAGCTGTTAATGATATTGATGCGGTGGCTTTATGCAGCCTAGAAGATAAGATTTTAGATTATAAAGATAATTCTATCAATGTCTATATTGCTGGTATGAAGGGGCCTGTTAGAGATATGGTTGAAAAGGCTGGCTGGTTTGAAAAATATGGTCAAAATATTCAATATATGAATGTTCATCAGGTTTTGGCAAAGTTGACTTTTGATGAGAAGCCAAAAGAGGTAATTCTATCTTAAAAGCCATAGTTTGTAGAATTGTATAAATATAAACCTTTTATGCTTCTAACAAGATATAAAATAGTGTGGTGAAATTTAGGAGTTAATATGGCAAAGAAGAAGCAAGTTAAAAAAAATAAGTCTCAAAATATGATGTGGATTACGGCATTAACGGTCTTAGCTGTGGCTGCGGGTGTATTTTATTTTGCAAACCGTCCGGCAGCTGCAATTGATGCTGTTTTTAGAAATGTTTCAGTCACAGATTTAAAAAATGCTAGCGAGCCCGATAAAATAATTTTAGATGTTAGAACCCAAGGTGAATATGATGAAGGCCATGTAGAAGGGGTAGTGTTAATTCCGGTACAGCAATTAGCTGATAGATTGGACGAACTACCCAAAGACAAGCCGCTGTACGTTATTTGCCGTTCTGGTAATAGATCTATGACCGCTAGTGAAATTTTAGAAAAAGCTGGATTTAAAGATATTCGTAATGTCCAAGGTGGAATTTTGGCTTGGCAAAGGGCGGGCTACCCTGTAGTAAGATAAAATTTAGTAAATAATATCGCCTTAGATATTGTAAGCTTGCTTATGAGATTTAAGGCGTTTTTATTGATTATGGAACTTGGGTTTGCTGGTAAAAATACTATTAATAATAGCATGCTTGAGAATGCGGCAGTTTGTGTGAGTAAGCAAATGTTATCTTTAAATGGACAAGTAGTTAAAGTAACAATTACTGTGAAATAAGCTAAAATTACAAATTAAGTGTAATTCTAAATTGGAATTGCACTTATTTTTAGTTTATTCTGTGATGAAATTGTGAGAAAACAAAAGCATACTAGAGGATATATATGGCAACTATTTTAGTAGTAGAAGATGATAAAGATATTTCTCAATTGGTTAATTTACACCTAACTGATGCAGGTCATGAAATTGATAGAGCTTTTGATGGAGCTGATGGATTAGATTTAATTGCTGAGAATAATTATGATTTGGTAGTGCTTGACCTTATGCTACCCGAGGTGGATGGGCTCGAGCTTTGTCGATTTATTCGTGAGAAAAAACCCCATACATTGGTACTAATGCTCACCGCTAAGTCAAGCGAGTTTGACCGAGTATTAGGCCTAGAAATGGGAGCTGATGATTATTTAACCAAACCTTTTGGTATGCGTGAATTACAAGCTAGGGTAAAAGCATTATTGCGACGCAAAGAATTATTTGCTCATGAGAGCCCAAGCACAAAAAAGGAAATTATAATTGAAGACTTAGCTATAAAAACTGACAGCAGGGAAGTGACGCTGGCAGGTAAAGAAATAAGGCTAACTGCTAAAGAATTTGATTTACTTCTGCAATTTGCTAAGCACCCAGCCAAAGTTTATACTCGCACCCAGCTTTTAGATTTGGTTTGGGGTTACGGCTACGAGGGCTTTGAGCACACTGTTAATTCCCATATAAATCGATTGCGTTCCAAAATAGAGCAAGATCCAGCAAAGCCTAAATATATTCTTACGGTCTGGGGAATTGGCTATAAATTTGCCAGCTTTAACTAATGCCAAAAACACTCCATGGTCGTTTAATTTTAGTTTTGCTTTTGCTAATTATTCCACTAGGCATAATTTTTGTACTAACAACTCTAACCACTTCTCGGCAATACTATCGTGAAATAACCCAGCAGCTAAATGCTCCATTAGCCCAGTCATTATCTAGCCAAAGGCCAGATTTGATGGTTGGCAAAGATGTGAATCAAAATGAATTTGGTGACCTTGCTCATGATTTAGCAATGACTAACCCAGGGGTTGAGGTCTATGTCTTAAACATTGATGGTTCGATAATTGGAAGCTCAGTAGAATTAGCAGACTTGGAGCAAGCTAGGGTAAATCTTAAACCCATTCTTAAATTTATCAATGAGCCTAGCTATCCAATTTTGGGTGCAAACCCTCGCAGCCAAAATGCTAAAAAAATCTTTTCGGCAGCTAAGTTACCACACGATGACGGCTATCTTTATGTTCTATTAGCCGACTATCAAAAAGACTCGGTTATCAGAACGGTGCAAACGAGTACTACAATGCGTTTAGCAATTTGGAGTGTGTTGTTGGCACTGCTATTGGTTTTACTTGGTGGAATATTGGTTTTTAATCTCTTGACTAGACGTTTACGAAATTTAGAAGCAGCAATGAGTAAATTTAAAGAGGATAAATTTATTCTAAATAAACCATTATTAGCAATCACGGATTCACCAAAAGATGAAATCGACCAGCTTACTAATGTATTTAGTGATATGTCTTTAAAGGTGTCAGAGCATGTAACAGGCTTAAAAGAATTAGATAGCTTAAGGCGTGAGCTTATAACAAATGTCTCTCATGATTTAAGAACACCGCTTGCTGCCTTAGATGGTTATTTAGAAACTTTGGAGCTAAAAGGAGACCTTAATAAAGAAGATAGAGTAGAATATTTGGCAGCAGCAAGAAAAAATGCCAATAGATTAAAACGGCTTATTGATGATTTATTTGATTTGTCTCGACTCGATGCAAATGCTGTAAAAGCAAATTTTGAATCATTTCCTATACAGGAACTTGTACAGGATATTATTTTAAAATTTAAAGCTATTGCTGATAAAAAAGAGCTGCTATTATCATTTAAAACCCAAGACGATCTTGACTTTGTATATGCTGATATTGGTCTAATTGAAAGATTGATAACAAACCTTTTGGATAATGCTATTAGGCATACGCCCAGTGGAGGAGAGGTGGCAGTTAGCCTTAAGCAAAATAATAACTTAGTTCATATTGAGCTTGCCGACACTGGGGTTGGGATAGAAGAAGAAGATGTAAAGCATATTTTTGAGCGTTTTTATAGAGTTTCTAAAGAGCGAGATTCTAAAGGCTCGGGCTTGGGTTTGGCTATTAGTAAAAGAATAATTGCTCTGCACAATCAAGAGATAAAAGTGCAAAGCAAGATTGGCCAAGGATCAGTATTTAGTTTTTCATTAGAAACATTTAAACCTTAAAGAGATACTTTTACAAACTTGTCTTTGCCTCTTTGTAGTACTAGGGGTTTATCTAAACTCAGCTGCAAATTTGTATCCTCTATTTTTTCACCGTTTAGTCTCAATCCTCTATTTTTAATCATTCTTTTAGCCTCGGCATTAGATTGTGTTAAGCCTGATAGAGCATATAGCTTACAAACCCAAATTTTGCCGTCTTCTAGCTCGTTTTTGTCCAATTTATATTCGGCAATATCATCAGGTATACCACCTTTGGCAACATAGTCGTAACGCTCTTCAGCATTTTTTATATCACTTTCACTATGATAAATTCTAACTAATTCAGCGGCGTAGATACGATGTGCTTTTTTGACATCAGTCCTAATTAATTCTTTCATTTTAACTAAATCTAAGTTTGTACTTAGCTCGATATAGCGGTAGAGCATATCGTCATTTACTTGCATAGCTTTCTTAAACATGCTTTCGGCCGATTCAGCAATAGCGATATAATTATTAAGTGATTTTGACATCTTTTCGATGCCATCTAAACCCTCTAATAATGGTGTGGTTAGAGTTACTTGAGGAATTTGACCGTATTCTTTTTGAATATCACGGCCTACAAGTAAGTTAAATAATTGGTCTGTTCCACCTAGTTCAATATCAGCGTTTATTGCCACAGAATCATAAGCTTGTGCAAGAGGGTACATAAATTCATGCACGCTAATTGGGATACCAGATTTATATCGCTTAGTGAAGTCGTCTCTTTCTAACATTCTGGCAACCGTGTAATTTGAAGATAGCTTTATGACCTCGGCAAATCCCATAGGCTCGAGCCATTCCGAATTTCTTCTGATTTCCAGCTTTTTAGGGTCAGAATCTAAAATTTTACTAGCCTGAGCTATATAAGTCTCACCATTTTTTCTGGTTTCTTCTAAGCTTAAGGCTGGTCTAGTTTTGTTTTTACCAGTTGGGTCGCCAATCATGGCAGTAAAATCACCAATTATTAAAATGACCTTATGCCCCAAATCCTGAAATTGACGCATTTTACGCAAGATTACTGCGTGGCCAATATGCAAATCACTGCTGGATGGGTCAACCCCGAGTTTTACCCTAAGCTGACGCTTTTCTTTTTGGACAAGCTCGAGCTTATCCTTGATCCCACCCTCTGGGATAATAGTCGCACCGCGTTCTAAGAGCTTTACTTGTTCATCAATTGTCATTATTTACCTCTCATACTCAAACCAAATATTTAAAGAGTTTAACAAAGCTAGCGTTAATCTGCTAGATAGCAGAAAACGGCTTGCCTGTCTAAGCGGATTAGTCTCTTTTTAAAACCAAATATTACATAGTATACATTAGTCTATACATAATTTATGCTAGACTTTAAAATATGGCAAATATAAAAATACTTGGTGTACCAATGGATTTAGGCGCTGGTCGTCGTGGTGTAGATATGGGGCCTAGTGCCTTGCGTTTGGCGAAAATAGCTCAAACTTTAGAATCTTTAGGGCATAAAGTCACAGATTTAGGCAATGTAGAGGTTCCTATTTTTGAGGCATCTAAAGATAAACAAAAACTTCCATATGCAGAAATAATTGCTAAAACATGTAAAAATGCTTATGAAATCCTAAAGAATTTGGATGATAATAGCTTTCCCTTAGTTTTGGGTGGAGACCATTCCATTGCTATGGGTAGCGTGGCTGGAGTAGCTAGGCGAAAACGAACAGGCTTGCTTTGGATAGATGCTCATAGTGATGTTAATACTCCTCAAACAAGCCCTAGTGGCAATATTCATGGCATGCCGCTTTCTCATTTACTTGGTTTTGGTGATAAACGCTTACTTGATATCTGGGGCGGAAATGCAGTCATAAATCCAAAAGATGTGGTATTTATTGGCTTGCGCAGCGTAGATAGGCCAGAAAGACAATTTATAAAAGATAATAATTTAAAGGTCTATACCATGAAAGAAATAGACACTCGGGGCATGGCCGAAGTAGCTGAGGAAGCGATTAACTATCTTAGTAATTTAGATGCTTTGCATGTTTCATTTGATGCTGACGGTTTAGACCCAAGCATTGCTCCTGGAGTAGGTACACCTGTTAGAGGCGGGCTAAACTACCGCGAGGCTCATTTACTAATGGAGTTGCTAGCTGATGCCCAGATTGTAACTAGCTTAGATATTGTAGAGGTAAATCCAATCTTAGATATTAAAAATAAAACTGCTGAATTGATGGTTGAAATGTTGGCCAGTTTGTTGGGTAAAGAGATTTTATAGATTTGGGCTTCACAAAATTTTAGCTATATTTTATTGTGGCATAGCTAAATCGAGATAAGATTAAGGTAGCGCCTTTCTAAAACTAATTAACCTGAGTTCGGAATTAAATAAATCAATATATTAGCTCTAGGAAGGCAATTCTAGGTTTACTATTTGTTAAATAAAAGCTGTTTTTATCAAATATCAAGTAATTTACCTCGTTTTCTCGCTTTATTTCTATGACAC
>CAMZLP010000117.1 GCA_947311535.1 uncultured Deinococcota bacterium
TAAATTAGGTGTCTCTGCAACCCCTGTCCAAATGATCCGATATCTACACGCTGCCCATTTAGTTTGTGATCTTCAATGTGTGGTTTAAGAAGATTTTTCACAATATCGTCAGATTTTATAGGAGAAACCTCAATATCTAATCCAACCCCCCACTGAGTAAGTTCATTATTTACGTCTGATTTAATGCCATCAATAGATAGGCCACTTGCCTCTTCAGATTTAAATTCATCATTGAATTTTGTAAAGGCTGAATTCAAATCTTCAAATACGCTGCTACTTGAAACCACTTTCTTCATTACGAGATTGACAAGATCTCTGAATGGTGATGGCCCTGTGGTTTTTAGAGTGTCTTCGATTTTGCTGACAGCAGGAATATATATTATTGAACCAAGTTTAGATGAGGAAACGTTAGCGGCCCCATAGAAATTATTTTCTGACAAATAGCCATTTTCATAAGCATAAATATTGGATTGCTTAGCTTTAACTTTCCCTTGTTCAGAAACAAAATATCTCCTTACCTTCAAAATCATGTCATCAGATTTATAAGCATCTCTCAATCCTTCCTGCTCTTCATCCGTAGTTATAAAGTGGAGTTCGACCCAGGACTCATTATCCTCTGTATCTATTTTTGGAAAGTCTCTAGATTTTTCATATTTTATCCCATCTTCATAGAAGGTTCTTAGAGCGCTAAGCAGGTTGGTTTTCCCTGAATTATTCTCACCAACAACAAGGCTGTAATCCGAAATATCAAAAGTGGCATCTAATATTGACCGAAAGTTGTGGATAGTTACATTCCTTAGTTTCATCGTATCTCCGAATCTTTATTTTTTTGTGTATAACATAATATTCTACGGCAAAACCGCTGCATAACATACGTATCAACTTAGCAAACACCGCAAAATAAAAAAATTTCAGCAAAAATAGCCCTATACTTTTTGCCGTATAATGTGCCACAAACATGCTATTAGCTAGCGTCAAAATCAAAACCTCCAAATTATTGTTTATTATATCCAAAAAATAGTATTTTGTATACATAGAGATTAGTTATATAGTTTGTATAACTATATAGAAAGCTGCTAAAATTTTTAATATCAATTATCAAAACGCTTAATCGCGTCTATATTTTAATTATGACTGCCGGCTTGCTTTTTAAATTTTGCTTGGGGTTTATACATCTTCTCTTTAATTTGCCAATACTGACATAGGGCTGTCAATTGCTGTTGATATATTGAACTCGGAGGTTGGATATGATTAATGGATTGCGTTCGGCATTTTACTATGTTGATGATATTAGAAAAGCGAAAGATTGGTATCAAGATGTTTTGGGGCTAAAGCCAAATTTTGATGAGCCATTTTATGTTGGTTTTACGGTAGCAGGCTACGAACTGGGCTTATTGCCTAAAACTGATGAAATAGTGTACGGCAATAATATTTCGGTGGCTTGGGGAGTTGATGATATTGATGAAGCCTATAAAACCCTATTGAATAAAGGAGCAAAAGAGCACAGTGCTCCACGTGATGTCGGTGGCGGTATTAAAGTTGCAACTGTGCTTGACCCATCTGGAAATATCTTTGAGATTATTTATAATCCACATTTTAAGCTCTAATAATTTGCTACTTAGTTCTTTTACTCAAGGCGATTAAGCGCTCGGTTATTAGGCCCTGTGGTACCGAAAGCAGCGCCATTACCAGCATAAGAATAATAGAATATAGCAGGCCAAAATATGCCAATAAAATAGGTAGCCATTGCAGCTTAATACCCCGATTGAATAAAAATGCTGCCAAGAACCTGTCTTTTACGCCCTTTTGTTTTAAATCTTGCATGAGCGGATACCACATATAAATTGGACCAATAGAAATAATACCGGCAACTACGGCAATAAGCCAGCCTTTTAATGTTCCGCTTTCACCCATGTGCTTTTTTAGGATTTTATTGTCAACAAAATAGTTGCTGACCAACATTATTAAATAAACAAAGATAAAAATCGGTAAAATATTTATTAATAATTTGCCATAAGCTTTTAGGATTATCAGCATTTTATCTGCTTGGAAGAAGTAGACCGATAGGTATAATAAAACTGCAATTATAAGAAAAATCCATTCTGTTTTGAGTTTTTTGTTTGGGCTTGCTATCTTCATCTAAAAAACCCCATGATATAGACAGTAAGAATAGCGGTGATTATTGACATTACAAAGGCAGTTAAATTTCTAAAAATTGCAAATTCTTTGCCGAGCACAATTGATTCAGCTGGTAATTGGATAATGCCCACTGTGGTCCAAGCGGTTAAGAAAGCTGTAACGGCTACTAAGCTGACTCCATTTTTTATAAAACCATCACCCAAGATATAAGCACTGATAGGGTTGCCCATCAATAAGCTACCTAATAGCGCGCCAATAAGCGAATCAGAAAATATATGACCACTAAAGAAATGACTATAAAATGATTTTGGCACTAAATTGTTTACCATGCTTACTATTAGCAGCATGCCAAGAATTATCGGTAATACCTTCAAAAAGGCTTTTTGAGCTTTTTTATTGGCTTGCTTCAGTTTTTGTTTGTTTATTTTCATGTATTAACTCCAAGAACAGCTTAGCATTGTCTTTTGCTAACAAATGCCCCATATTCCAGAATTAGTTTTTAGCAATAATAAAGTGACAGGCTCGTTCACCATCTCGTTGGCAACTCGGGCGTTCAGCTTCTAGGCCGGTTGCCTTATTCACTACTTTTGGTAGCAAATCGCAGACTTCTACAAATTTACAGCCTGTATCTTTATACAGGCAGTTATAGGCTTGGATTTCATAGCTGCCGCTGTGCTCGCTCATTGCTCCTAGCATTTCACCGTAGTCTAATTGATGTAAGAGTTGAACTAATAATTCTTTATCTGCTAAATCTTTTAAATTTGGTTTTAAATCATCGGCAATAGTATTAGCGACTTCTTCCATGATAGTTGCTAGATTGCCTTGTTTTTCTGCAACTGATAAAACTAGATTTAATAATTCTTTATAGCGCTTAGGAAAGACACCCTCAGCAGCGATGCTGAGCATGTATTTTTTGGCAGGTCTGCCTACTTTATTTCTTTCTACTTCGTTTTCTATTAGGCCATCTTGGGCTAGGTTTTTTAGATGATAGCGAATAGCGTTTTCACTAATACCAATTTCTTTTATTAACTCCTGAGTGCTTGTAGGGCCATATCTTTTGAGATGCTCGAGTATATTCTGTCGACTATTCATTTACACAACTTACAGTAAATTACTATGAGAAACTAAGTTAATTCTTCAAAGAAATCAAAAGCCTGAACTTTTTTGTCAAAACTAATTATGCTTGTTGCACCCAAGTCTTTTGCTGCTAATGCTATAAATAGGTCAGCAAGATCAAGGCTTGGATACTCTGGAGCAAGTTTAACTAATTGTTCTAAAATATTTCTAGATTGGAAGAATAAAAATTCTAAGCCTAAAATATCATCTAGGGCAGAAATGATATCTTTTCTGGGTGTTTTAAATGAAGTTTTTAGAACCCAGAATATTTCAATAATCACTAACTGGCTTATTAATAATGTTTGGTTATTTTGCTCAGCCATTTCAAAAAGTTCGTTAACTAGTTGATATTGCTTTAGGTTATCAGCAGTCAAAAACCTAATAAGAATATTTGTGTCTAAGGCTTTCACTTATTATACTTTTGCCTAAATATCTCGGCGACGGCTTCATCCATTTCTTTGATGCTATAGGTTTTTGTTACATACTTACTAAGGATTCCAGCAACGTCTTCGATTCTGGTAGTTTTGCGTTTTAGAGCCATTAGCCTTCCGCCCTCAAGATTAAATTCGATTTTATCACCAGCTCTTAGATCCAAACTATCTCTAATCTCTTTTGGGATGGTTATTTGCCCTTTTGAGGTTAAAGTTGCTACTGCCATAATATCCTCCTTACTAGAAATTAATTCCTTATATTATTATAAAGTAAGGAATAGGAGATGTCAAAATGCTAAACGCTTCTTTACACAATAAACACCATATAAATACCCAAAACAATGTAATATAATTAACGTATGAAACTTTGAAAGGAGTTTTTTATGCCTTGTAATAGTGGAGGAATGGAAAGAATTATTCGTGGAGTTTTGGGTGTTGTTTTAGTTTTGGCATGGCTGCTACACTGGGTTCCTGGTACATTGGGTTTGATTTTAGGTATTTTAGGGGCAGTGTTTGTAGTCACTGCTGCGATTGGTTTTTGCCCAATATTTGCAGTACTCAAAATAAATACTTGTAAAACTAAAAGCTAATTAATTTAATTTTTTTAAGCCTAGTTCCAATAATTTGGGGCTAGGCTTTTTTTTAATTCATTGCTGGTCTATTTAAAGCCTCAGTTTTAATAGCTGATTTTTCTTTGTTTAGGCTGCTTAAAAGAAAGTAGAACTTACTACCTTTGCCTAGCTCAGTTTTTACCATTAGCTCGCTGCCATGGGCTCGAGCATAGTGCTTGGCTATAGTTAAACCAATACCGCTGCCCTGACCATCACTGTAAATTCTAGATTTATCAACCCGATAAAAACGCTTAAAAATATGTTTTACGTCAATCTCGGCAATGCCTTCACCAAAATCTTCTACGCTTATTTCTACTTTATTTTTTAAAAGCTTTGTTGCTAATTTAATTTTACTATTATTGGGGCTATGCCTGATTGCATTAGTTATAAGATTATTTAGGATTTGCTCGAGCCTGGCTGAGTCTGCCATAATCATAATTGCTTCCGAGCTAATATCTAGTTCCAGATTAATATTTTTTACCGCTAGCCTTGGTTCAAAAGACATAGCAAGCCGTCTTAAAATTACATGTAAATCTTGCTCCTTTAATTCTAAATTAAAGTCACCAATTTCTACTTTAGAAAGCAGTGATAAGTCATTAATTACTCGCTCTAAGCGATGAATTTGCCTTTTGCAAGCTGATAAAGTCGCTTCGTCAGCTTCAAAATGTCCATCTTCCATGCCTTCAATAAAACCTTGTAAACTGCTTAAGGGGGTGCTTAATTCATGGCCTATATTGGCTATTAATTCTATCCGCCTAGTTTCATTATGATGCAAGGAACCTGCCATTTCATTAAATGAGCTAACTAAATCTGAAATTTCATTAGACATTTCAAGATTCAAACGTTCATCATAGTTGCCATTAGAAATCCTTTTACTAGCCTGAGTTAGGCGTTTAATAGGCTTTGTTAATGTTTTAGAAATCCCTAAGCTAAGTAAAATTGCAATAGCTGATGAAATACCTAAGCTAATTACCATGCTATTTCGGGCAGCCATTTTGCAACTATCAGCAGAAATAACTGAGCTATTAGTTTTAAGGCTCATTAAATAAGGGGTTATAAAAGTAGTAGAAAGATAGAGCATAGAAGCGGTAATAGCCACAATAAAAATATGGGTGCTTAGTAATTGTTCAAATAGGCCTTTGTTATTTTTCATTATCTAATTCTAACTTATAACCAATCTTACGAATGGTTTTGATAACTGCACTGCAATTGCTAGCTTTTAATTTTTGACGTAAATTATATATATGCACATCAACCACTCGGTCAACGCCCAAGTAATCTAATCCCCAGACATTGTCTAATAATTCGTTGCGTTGATATACCTTATTGATATTTGTTGCCAATAAAAATAATAAATCAAATTCTAAGGTAGTCAATTCTAAAGCTTTGTCGTTTATTTTAGCTGTTCTGCTATTTAGGTTTAGTTTTAAATTGCCTAAGTCAATTTCTTCATTAACCGTTGTTCTACGTAATATTGCCTTTATTCTGGCCAATAATTCACGTGGGCTAAAAGGTTTGGTCAAATAATCGTCGGCACCTAGTTCTAGGCCGTTGATTCTGTCTATTTCTTCTCGTTTAGCAGTGAGCATAATTACAGCGGTATCGTGGGTTTTGCGGAGCTCTTTGATTAGGCTCGAGCCGTCCAATTTTGGTAGCATAAGGTCTAAAACTATCAAATCTATGTCATCTGACAAAGCCTTATTTAAGCCATCAATACCATTATTGGCGGTTTCTACAATATACTTAGCTTGTTTTAAATATGTTTCCACTATCAAGCTAATGTCAGGGTCGTCTTCAATTAATAATATCCGCTTAGCTTTGCTTAATTTATTCAACTTAGTCTTTTCTGCAATCATTATTATTATCCTAGTATATAAATATTAAGCTTATATAAAGAACTAGTATTAAGCCTTAAGGAAAAATTTCTGTAAAAAAGAATACCGAGTTTAAATGTGCTTTGCCAATAGACTTGGGTTTGGAGGTAGAAAATGAAAAAATGGATTATAGGACTATTATTAATTACTGCACTTTCTATAGGAGTTAGTGTATTTGCCCAAATGGGTGGAGATAGTTTTGCCGCAGAACATCAGTGGGGATTTTTGCAGTCTCAGGATTACTCAAAAACTTGGCACTTTATTCAAGACAAGCCAATGGGCATGTACAAAGGGGCAGAGCCACACGGTGCACAATTGCAAACATTTGTTAATAACATAGCATTTGATGCAATCAATGCCAAAAATGGTAGTTACCCTTATGGTTCAATTATTGTCAAAGAAAACTATTCACCAGAAGGCATGCTAGGTGCTGTAACTGTTATGCAAAAAATCAAAGGCTTTAATCCAGATGCAGGTGATTGGGCTTGGGTAAAGTATAAAGCAGACGGCGAAGTTCTAAAAGCTGGCAAAGTTGATGGTTGTATTGCTTGCCATAGCGCTATGGCTGCTCAAGACTATGTTTGGACTACTACAATAAAATAAGATTGTAGGTTAATGTTGTTTTTAAGCCACTGTTTCTACAGTGGCTTTTATTTTATTACAAAACGTGCATATGCACCAAAGATTCTCTCATCAAATGCTAATATTTATTTGTAGGTAAAACTATTTTCAAAGGAGAACAGTATGCATCGTTTCATTTTATTAGGAATATTTTCACTTTTTATCCTTTGGAGTTTTTTCTATCAGTCAGGATCTGCTGAATAATGCTGTCCTTAGCAAGCAATTTGCCTAAATAAAAAAACATCTTTTTGAGTCTAACCACAACAATTTGCAGTAAATTTAGCAAAGCTAAAAAATGGCTAAGATAGCTAAATCATAATAGTTTGCCATAGGCATCAAGTGAAAATTTGCCGTATTGACTGAGCAAAGCAAATTGAAATGTTTCATTTAATAATTGCTTTGTACTATCTTTATTTGGCTGCGCCTAAACAAGATATAAACTGTCTCTAAAATTGCGTATCCTTTATGGTTTTTAAAAAATGCTAGTGTCGCCTTATAAAAAAGTGATAGCTAGCCTTATTTTTTGCTTATTAAATAGTATTTTGTAGAAGTAGAAAATCTATGCTTTTTGGAGAATTATGAAAAGAATTTTATTGATAATTACTATGCTTCTTAGTTTAATCTTGAGTGCTTGTCAACAAGCAACCCTTGCTGTGCCTGAGGTTTCAGATAATATTGACACCACAGCAAGCTCTGATGATAAAGCTGATCTTGGCAATAAGATATGGATTGATAAAAATGGCGATGGTATAAAGCAGGGCCCAGAACGAGGTTTTGCAAATATTACGGTTAATCTTTATCAAGATAGCAATAATGATGGTCAAGCTGATGGAGATGTTTTAAGGTCTACCAAGACCAATTCAGGCGGCTACTACAAATTTACACTATTAGACCCCGATATCAACTATTTAATTGAGGTAGTCAAACCAAATGCTTATTCATTTGCACAAAAGCATAATCCTAATGCCGCTGGCAAAGACTGGGATTCAGACATAAACCCTAATAGTGGTTTTACAGATTCAATAGATGTAGAAAAGGGTAGATATTTCTATTGGCTTGACGCAGCGCTAGTGCCAGATCAAGATAACAATTTTGAGCCAGCTGGTCTGGGGGATAAAGTCTGGTTTGATGAAAACGCTGATGGAATAAAACAAAAGACCGAAACAGGCATTGCTAATTTAAAAGTTAGTTTGTTTATAGATAGCAATAATGATGGTAAACCAGATAAACGTTTGGCAACTAGCTATACTAATAAGTATGGCAACTATAGGTTTGATAATCTTAATCCAAACAAAAGCTATTTTGTTACTACAATCCTTGCCGATTACCAAGGTTTTTCAGAATTACACAATAGTGCTGCACCAGCTTCTAATAATTTACCTAGTTCAGATTGGGATAACGACCTAAACCCAGAAACAGGCTTTGTAGGGCCAATTAAGCTGCAAGCTGGCAAATTTAACTACTGGTCAGCAGATATTGCTATTCGTGAATACTATGGCCACAGTTATCAGATACAGATTTATGGCAATGGTACTGTGAGCTCAGCTGATGCTGAGGTTTTATGTAGCCAATATGGTGGTAAATGTTATAGCAAAGTCCCGTGGGGAACTAATATTAACTTAACTGCCAAAGCTGATAATGGCTACGAATTTTCAAATTGGCTAATGTATTATTTAAATAGTCAATATACAGTAGCAGATAGCCGGAACACCATATTTAAATATGAATTGACTTCACATAAGATAATTACTGCTAAATTTGTTGACCCAAGCAAATTAATTTGGCAGAAAAATGCTTTTGTAGATGCTAAAATGAGCCCAGATGGTAGCAAAATTGTGGCTACTGGCGGTTATGGAACTAATAAAGATACAACTGTTTTTAACGCTAATGGCCAGCTTTTATACACAATCCCGATTAAAAGTACTCAGTTTACTTGGAGCCCAAGTAGCGATAAATTAGCAGTTTTGAAACAAAGGACAGATACAAGTGGTTTTAGTATTGCTATTTATAATGCCACTAACGGACAGTACTTATCAGAAATCATAGGCGACAAAAAGGGCAGTATAAATACAATATATTGGAGCCCAGATGGCAGCAAAATAGCAGCGGTAGATTGGATACGTAGTGGGCGCAGAGCTGTGCCTTATCTAAAAATATTTGATCCAAATACTGGCCAAGAGCTGCACAATATTACTCGCTTAGCGTTTCGAAGAGGCATACATAGGTTTGCTTGGAGCCCAGATAGTAAGTATTTGGCAGTAGGTAGCGGTAGATCTAGTACTCGTGATAGAAAGGATATTTCTATTTGGAAATTTGCTAGTGATGGTACTGTTAGCAAGGTTTTTGAAAGTCTAGACTATTTTGCTGGAAGCAATAATAAATTTACTAGTTATATTATGGAGTGGAATAGTGATAGCTCCGGATTAATGACCTTTTATAATAAGGGCGAGCGTTATTGGTTTGCAAAAATAGATATGGACAATCTTAGTGTTAAAAAAATAAAAGAAATAACAGAGGTACCATTTCGAGGGGACTTAAGCCCTGATGCTAAATACTTGGCAACAACTTGGAAAGATAACTTAGATTTAATAAAGATTGTTCGTATTTCTGATTGGCAAACTATTGAAACATATGCCATGCATGCGAGCGATGTGTATACCGTAGAATGGTCAACAAATGGCGCTAGATTACTTTCTGCGGGATTAGATAAAGATTTATTTATTTGGAAGTTTAGCCCGTAAATAGTACAAATATGCAAAAACGAAAAAGCAACCCCCTCCGCCAAAGCGAAAATATTTGGAGGGGGTATTTAAGCTTGATGACAGCCACTCTGAACAAGGTTTTGTAGCAAATTTTAGAAGCAAATGCTGAGCTTTATGTTGCTCGTTAAATGCAGGCTCTAGTTAGTATGAGCTTTTAGAATTATTATAATTTTCTATTCCAAGGGGTTTAAACCCCTTGGAATAGGTCGTAAAAGTTTGGTTAAATTTTATATTTTATTAAACAGCTCTACGGTTACTAATAGCCCTGCCCAAAGTAACCTCATCAGCATATTCTAAATCGCCACCAACAGGCAAGCCATAAGCAATCCGTGAAACATTAATCTCTATCTCACTTAATAGTTTGGCAATATACATTGCGGTTGCTTCACCCTCTACGGTTGTTGAAGTTGCTAAGATTACTTCATCGATATTATCTAAACGAGTTAGTAAGGCTTTTATAGTGAGTTGGTCGGGGCCTATACCGTTCATAGGGCTTAGGTTGC
The DNA here is from genome assembly GCA_947311535.1 of uncultured Deinococcota bacterium. Taxonomy (GTDB): domain Bacteria; phylum Deinococcota; class Deinococci; order Deinococcales; family Trueperaceae; genus CAMZLP01. The sequence goes on from CAMZLP010000117.1 coordinate 10,058, forward strand.
CATGTAAGACATGATAGAGGCCGCTGTATTCACCACTGCGTTCTATGGCTAATAAATCAGCCGCTTCGGCAACTACACAGATGATATTTTGCTTGCGCAAGCTATCTTCACAAACGGCGCATTGGTCTTTTTCACTGATATTAAAGCAAGTTTTGCATTGTTGTAATGAGTCTTTGGCATCTAAAATGGCATCAGCAAGGGCTTGGATATCGTTGCTAGTTTGCTTTTGTAAATAAAAAGCAAGTCTTTGAGCGCTTTTTGGGCCAACACCCGGAAGCTTGCCTAGTTCTCTAATTAAATTTAATAAGCTTGGCGGGTATCTCATCTATTTTTAGAAAAGCCCACCTAGGCCACCCATGCCGCCAAGCCCACCCATTGCCGAGCCCATTTCGGCTTCTTGGACTTCTTTTGATTTGCGCTGGGCTTCGTTGACTGCTGCAGTGATTAAATCTTCTAATAAATCAATATCATCAGGGTCTACGGCTGAGGGGTCTAATTTGATTTTGGTTATGTTACCGTCACCAGTTGCTGTTACGGTTACAAGACCACCACCTGCTGAGCCTTCTACGCTAATACTGGCAAGTCTTTCTTGGGCTTCTGCCATTTTCTTTTGAGCTAATTTTGCTTCTTTCATGAGTTTTTGAATATTCATTTAGTTCTCCTTAGGGTTATTTTACCGCAATAGTTGTTGCTACTGTAGATTTTGCGGTTACTAATCTGCTTTTGGCTCTATTTTTATTATTTTGCCCGGAAATAGTTTTTCTACTTCAGCAAATAGTGGATAAGATACTTCTAGTTTTTCCTCTTCATTGTTGTTTTTATTGCTTTCTAGCTTACTGTTTTGGGTTTCTGCTGGACTTGCTTTTTTATTGTTTAGGGCATTAGCTTTTATTGGTTTATCAAGCTCTTCTGAGCTCTTACTAATTGAGGTTGTGGCTGCAATCTTATTTTCTTTGGTAGTTGATTCGCTAGTTTCAAAAGAGCTATCAAAGCTTTCTAATTGATTGTATTTACTAAGCTCTTCAATATCCGCTAGCTCTTCTTGTTCATTCCAAAAATCAGGCGGGATATCATCTGGAAATTCAGAAATTGCTTTGATATCTTTTAAAAGACTCTTCTTTTCTTTTGGAATGACTGCTTCGTTGCTGCTTTCGGGCTGTTTGGGAATATCTGCTGAAGTGTTTGGGGGCTGTGTTTTGTTGTTTTTTTGGTTTTTATCTGTAGTAGTGAGTTCAGGCTCGAGCCTATCCAATTTTACAACTGTTTTCTTGCTTTTGGGTTCTATAAATGCTTTGCCAGTAGTTTTTGGTTTCTTAGAATCTGCTGTGAACCTATTGTGAAGGCTTAAAGGTTTTTTTTTACCTACTTTTCCTTCTGCTTTAATTACCAGCTGTACGTCGTTACCATACAACTTGTGGACAAGCTCGAGCAGGCTGTCTTCTCTTTGCAATACTTGCTCATAATGAAAGCTATGAGCTGATTTGTAGAAAAGGGTGATAATTTTGCCATCAATTGTTACTTGGGCTGGCATTAAAAAAGCTTTTAATTGCACAGCCGCATTTTTTTGGACTTCGTACCAACTAATATTGCTTTCGGCTTTATTTTGACTTGGGCTAGCTGCTTGCTTTATAGCTGGGCGAGGGTTTGTTGGTCTATTTTTAGAAGATGGGTCAAAGTCTGCAATGATTGTTTTTGCAGTTTTTGTGCTTTGGTTTTGGGCTCTTTGGTTTTGGGTCTTATTAACTTGCTCATCTGGGCGATTGTTAGTGAGGGTATTTATGGCTTTTATTAGGGCAAGCTCGAGCCCAAACAAATTATCTCGCCTTGTAAACCTCTCCATTTCATCATCAAGTGCATGGATTACCCTGAGCTCATCTTTTTGTTCTATTTCTAACTTAAAAGCATCGTTTTCTAAAACTTTATTAGCCAATGCGTCACGCATGGTTTTTGTTAAGTGCATAAGCAAACTACTGGGCGCAAAACCCTGATGATACAGCTCTGCTGCCAGCTCGAGCATTTTGCCTAAGTCTTGCTTTGTTAGTAAACTAGCCAGCTTTTGCATTTGCTCTTGGGGTGGCAAACCCAAGGCATCTTCGGCAGTTTCTAAACTGATTTTTTCACCACTTGCCAATAGCCTTTCCAAAAAGCTCTCGGCATCTCGCATGGCACCATCTGCTGATTTGGCTACCAATAACAAGGCCTCCTCATCGGCCTCGACATTGGCTGTTTGGCAAAGTTTAATCAGTTTGGATTTTATTTCGTCTTCTGATAAACGTCTAAATCTAAAATGTTGACAACGGCTTAAGATTGTAGCTGGTAGTTTTTCTGGCTCGGTAGTAGCCAATATAAAAACTAGTTTTTCGGGCGGTTCTTCCAAGGTTTTAAGTAGGGCATTAGAGGCAGCTCGGCTTAACATGTGGGCTTCGTCAAGCACCCAAACTCGTTTGCCACCTCGCATAGATGCCAAGCGAACCTTTTCGCGTAGATCACGGATATCTTCTACCGAGTTGTTACTGGCAGCGTCTAGCTCAATTACATCTGGGTGATTGCCATTTTTTATTAGCTGGCAAGATTCACATTGACCGCAAGGTTTGCTCTCAGATTCACAATTAACTGCCATAGCCAAAAGCCTAGCGGTGGTAGTTTTACCAACCCCACGAGGCCCCGAAAATAAATAAGCATGGCCGATTCTGTCGCGCTTTAAAGCAACTGCCAAAATATCAATTACATGCTCTTGGCCAATGACTTGTTTAAAAGTTTGAGGACGAGCGGTTTGGTAGATAGCACTCACAAGCTAATGCTAGCATTTTTTAACCGCTGGATTAGCCGGCTAGATGGCAATTTTGGCGGATTGGGGTTAGCAGAATGATATTCCTAAGAGCTACAAGTTACTGAAATTTGATATTGCAAACAAACTTAGAAGCTACATCTTTATTGACTTTGGTATAAAATATAATCATGAAAAATAATCTTAGGCTCGCCGTTGCTTTGGGTGGGAGGAGTGCTAGGGCTGCTGCCTATGTGGGCGTGCTTAAGGTTTTAGAAGAGCAAGGTTTAAAGTCAAGCATTTTATCTGGTACTAGCTCGGGGGCTTTTATAGCTGCCCCATATGCTATTGGTTATTCTGCCAAAGAATTAGAGCAGTTGTTTTTAGATTTTAAAGCATGTAGCAGATGATAAGCAAGCTAGCTCGATTTGAAATTGTAGAAGTATTATAATAAATGGGTGGATTCATTAAAAAAGAACTTACTTTAATATTGGAGAAAACTAGTGGAATTATATGTTTACAGAGAAATTGATAGTAAAAAATACTATAAATATTTAAAGCGTTTAAAGCAAGCAATCGAAGGCAAAAAGCCCAAGATAATCTTAAAAACTTATGCCAAATTGCTTAACTGCTTATTAAAAAATGAAGCCCAAGATTTGCCAACTATGCTTGCCCGAGACTTATTATTTCAGGATTCTATTTTGGCTACTGTGGTATTGGCTGATAATCTAACTCTGGGTTTAAAATTAGCTGCCAAGCAGGATTTAAGCCGCTTAGCTGAAATTGCCAAGTTTGATTGGCAGGAAGAGGCTCAAAAATTACTTGGTACAAAATTGCCCAAGATTGCAGATTTGGCAAAGCCTGACCCCAAAACAACCCAGCTTAAGGAATTATTGCTAGAAGATAGCCCCCAAATTTATGAATATCTAATAAATAGCTACCAAGAAAAAGGCTCTGGGGTTTTGGCTCGCTACGAGGCTTTTGCTTGGGATAAGTCTTTGCAGGTGCTTAAATATCCTGTTGATTTTAAACTGGCTGATTTAGTTGCTTTAGATGAGCAAATAGCGGTTTTGTTGGCAAATACGCAAGCATTTTTGGATAAAAAGCTCGCTCATAATTGCTTACTTTATGGCCCAAAAGGCAGCGGTAAATCTACTATTGTACGAGCACTGTTGCCAAGCTTCAAAAAGCAAGGTTTGCGTATGATAGAACTATCAGCTAGTAATATTTATGATTTAAACAAGCTGAGCGAGCTTTTGCGATTTAGCCCATTGCGTTATATTATTTTTATTGATGACTTAAGCTTTAATAATGATGCTGATTATGGGCCCCTAAAATCTATTTTGGAGGGCTCTTTAAGCCAGCGTAGCGACAATATTTTAATTTATGCTACCAGTAACCGCCGGCATATTATCAAAGAGCATTTTTCCGATAGGCCAGACCCCCTAAACGATGACGTGCATGCTTGGGATAGCCACAATGAAAAGCTAGCTCTAAGTGACAGGTTTGGGCTAACGATTACTTTTCCTAACCCTAGTCAGCGCCGTTATTTGGCAATTGTGCAGACTTTAGCTGAGCAAGCTGGTTTAGACTTTGATAAACAAAAAGCCATTCATTTTGCTGATTGGGGTAATGGCTATTCTGGGCGGACTGCTCGGCAGTTTGTTGATTCTTTAATGTCTGAATTAGTGTAGGCTCGAGCCTATTTTGAATATAGATTAGATTAAAGGAGGATTACATTTGGCTCGAGCCTATCGAAAGGAAATTAGGAGGGAAACAAAATTGTTTCTAAATAAATACTAGCAAAACTGCTCTGAATAAATTGTCACTTCACAATTTTGGCTAAAAATTTTGTAAGATTATAGTATTGCTTATGTACATGAAAGGATTTGATATGCCAGAAGAACTAAGACCACCCGAAGTAGAAGTTTTGACTCCACCAAAAGTAGTTGAGCCTATAGTAAAAGAAGAAACTCCTTCTATGATAAAGATTGATAATGTAACTCAGGAAGTTCTAGATGAAAAAGCTTTGGATTTTGCTGCTAAAATCATTGAGGCCGATTTTCAGAGTGAAGAATTCCAAAGTAAGGTTATGGCGATTCATGATTTAGGCAACGAAGAAATTCGTAAAGCTGCTAGCATGTCTAACCGCATGTTAGATAGACCATTAAATGCTATAAAAGAGGGTGAGCTAGATAGTAAATCAAAAGTATCTAAAAGCCTCTTGAATTTGCGTAAAACCGTCGAAGACTTAGACCCATCAAAACAAGGTAATTTATTTGCTCCTAAGAAACTATTTGGGATTATTCCAATGGGTTCAAAAGTTCGTGATTACTTTTTAAAATACCAATCTTCACAAAGCCATTTAAACCAAATTATGGAGTCCTTGTACAATGGTCAAGATGAGCTGCGTATGGATAATGCCACCATAGAGCAAGAAAAGGTCAATCTTTGGGCTACTATGACCAAGTTACAACAATATATCTATGTTGCCCAAAAATTAGATGGCCAATTAGAACGCAAAATTGCTGTAATTGAAAGCCAAAATCCAGAAAAAGCTAGGGTTGTAAAAGAAGAGATGCTCTTTTATCTAAGACAGAAAGTTTTAGATTTGCAGACTCAATTAGCTGTCAGTATTCAGGGCTATTTGGCACTTGATATGGTACGCAAAAATAACTTAGAGCTAATAAAAGGCGTTGACCGTGCTTCCACAACTACAATTTCTGCACTGCGTACTGCCGTAATGGTTTCGCAGGGCTTAGCTAATCAAAAATTAGTTTTGGACCAAATTAATGCTCTTAATAAAACTACCGGTAATATGATTGAATCTACCTCGGCCATGCTCAAGCAGCAGTCAACCCAAGTGCATCAGCAAGCAAGTAGTGCTGCTGTAAATGTGGACCAATTGCAAAAAGCTTTTAATAATGTTTATTCTGCTATGGATTCAATATCTACTTATAAACTTGCCGCTCTAGAAAATATGAAGCAAACGGTAAATGCACTCTCTGGTGAGATTTCTAAAGCTCAAACTTATTTAGATAAAGTTCGTGAAGAGCAAGTTGCAGAGGCTACCCAAGATTTAAAAGGCTTACCGCAGCCTGATCAGGATTTGAAACTTTAGTTTTTAATTGATTAAAAATAAGAGATAACAATTTTTAGTTTTAGAAGTGAAATTTTAAATCGTTATCTTTTTTGTCTAATAGCCTTTGGAGCTTTGATTAATTATTTTATAAGACTAGTTTGCAAGTCCCTTTGTGGGGTCTAGGCTAAGGATTTTACTAGAATAGGCTCGAGCCTATCCCCCCTAGTTACTCCTAACAAAAGTAATCGCCGACATAATAGTATTACCAGCATCATCAAGCCCAGCTGTTTCCGATCGAATGGTAAACAAGTTTCCTTGGCAATCTATATTATCAACAGCCAAAAAACCAAGAGGAAAGTTATCTAAAACAAGTGGCTCATCAATAAAAGGCATAGTAGCAGAAACCACTAAGCTATTAGCATCTGGCATAATAATCTGAAGGCTCTCATCTGCGCTTAAATCAAAAGGCTGCTCACCACTAAGCATTATACTTATGCCAATATCACCCATACCGTCAAAAGTTGATGAATGTAAAAGGTAGGCGATTGTAAAGCCTTCAAAAGTATAAACCGCATCATACTCTCCGGGGCCGCGATCACTGGGGCTTACATCAAGCCACCATATTCCATCAGTATTTACAAATTCTAAAGATGTCTCAGAATCCTGCATTAAATTGTTCATTTCTATTGGTGAAAGCTCCATGCCCATGCTGTACTTCCAATGGCCAAGAATACAATCATTTTGTGCCAGAACATAGCTACTGCCTAAAATTATTAATGCCACTAAAATCAAATTTTTCATAATATCTCCTTTTAAGAAACTATAGTCTGAGGAGCTTATGTTACCTCCTTGGCTTCTTATAAACAGCTTAGCAAGAGGCTGTTAAAAAAACGTTAAATGACAAAATCAAAGCTACCTGATAGGCCGTACCTACAGCCAAATAGCCACAATTCAGAATCTTCATAATTTCCTCATAGTCTTTTATTATACAGAGTTTAATAAATTGTAATTATATAAATATACTGGTATTAAAAAATTACCAAGCTAGCGCTAGGCAGAAAAATATTTCTTGAGGAGTAGTATTTTATGTATTTATGTGGCGTTAGAAGAAGGGAGTTATTGTTATGAAGTTGAAGAATATGTTGATTTCTGGAGGGCTTCTTGTAATTGCTGTTTTACTAGCTGTAGCTGTTTCTCAAACTACTAAAGCTACTAATGTAGAGGCAACTCTAAGGGCACCAGACTATGAAGTGGCAACTGCGCTAATTGCTAAAGGCGGTTGTGCTGCTTGCCATACAATTCCAGCTATAGAGGGCGCTGTGGGTACACTTGGCCCTGGTTGGTGCGAGCCTGCCGAAGAATTTCAGGCTGGTGAGGTTGACTTAGAATTTATTATGGAGTCAATTGTAGACCCAACTGCTAAAGTAGATGAAAAATTTAACCCAGTAATGCCAACAAATTTTGGCGATACTTTTAGCCATGTAGAATTGACAACTTTGGCTACTTTTATAGCAACCTTAAATTGCGAATAAATAAATAAAGCAAGAAGCGAGCAGTATCTAAAATACTGCTCGCTTTTTTATTGCCAATTTTACTTAAAAAAACTAATAATCTTATATTTATTAAGTATGGCATTATTTTAAAAAAGACCAATATACATCAAGAATATGCGTTTTGTTGATTGCTTGAGTAATCGGCTTTTGGGTTTCTCCTAAAGGCTTTTTGGCAGCAAGGCGGATAGCGAGAAAAACCAATCTAGGAAGGTCTATCTAGCGTTTTATAGCTTTGGAAAATCGATCTTAAATATCAATATGGGGTACGGGTATATTTACTTGCGTAGCCTAATGCTAATATGCTTGGTTTAGTGAATTTTTGTAGTATAAAATCTCATATTTATGTATAAATATACAGGACATCTATCCCTATTTAGATTTCATTCTATGGTCTAGTGTGGGTGCGACGGAGCTGATTGTTGTGGCAATAGCTAGAGCAAAAACTAATGAATCGATTTTAATTAATGAGGATAATATTGCTGCTGTTTTGCAACTAATTTCTGCTGTTTTTAATTCACCTAATCAAGCATTACAAGATGATATAGAATCAGGCCGTTTAAAGGATTTAATAGTTTTCTTGGCTGATGGGCTTAGGCTCGAGCCTCCTCAATATAAAATCCCAAATTGGTCTAATTTGCAGTCAAACTATGTCCAGTTATTTCTTACAAACCCGTCAGGCTTAATAGCCCCACCATATCTTGCTTATGCAATAGATAATAAACTCTTAGGACCATCTTTCAAAAGATTAAAAGATTTTTATAGTCAAAATGGCTTAATAATAAAAGAATCATATACAGATTTCCCAGATCACATATCTGCTGTAGCACAAGCAGCTTTGCTGCTGCTTGAAAATGGAAATACTCAGCAAATAAAAGAACTTGGCAAGCAATTTTTCTTGCCTTGGTTTGAACGATATAAGACTGAAGTTTTAGAAGCGGAGCCAATATTTTATGGCCCAATTTGCCAATTTTGTGAAACGGTGTTACGGAGGGTGATTGATTAAAATGCGGCGTAGAGAATTTATTAAACTTTCGAGTGCATCGGTTGGAGCACTGATGCTGGGCAGCCAGATTGAGGCTGAAAACTGGCTAGCTAATCCGCTAGCTCGAGTAGAAGAGCCTTGGCATGCTGGCGAAGTTACTACCATGTATACAGTTTGCGAAAACTGTTTTTGGCATTGTGGCATTAAAGCTTATATAGCTGATGGCAAGGTTTTTAAGCTAGAAGGATATGACGAAAACCCTAAATCACGTGGCATGCTTTGCCCCCGTGGCCAAGCTGCAATTATGCAAACCTATGACCCAGACCGTCTTAAAAAACCACTTATTCGCCAAGAGGGCACAAAACGTGGTGATGGCAAATATCGAGAGGCAAGTTGGGACGAAGCCTTAGATTATATTGCTGACAAAATGAAGCTAATCAAAAAAGACTATGGTAGCGAGTCAGTAGCCTTTTTTGCACATGGCGCGGGTGATTCTTGGTTTGCCGAATATTTGCCAGCAGCTTGGGCTAGCCCAAATGCTGCTAAGCCTTCGGTTAGTATTTGTACCTCACCCCGTGAAACAGCCAGCCAATACACATTTGGTAGAGGCATTGGCGGGCATGAACCAATCGATTGGGAAGAGACAGATTATATTGTTTTAATAGCTCATCATATCGGTGAAGATACCCACAATACCCAGCTGCAAGGCTTTAGTATTGCTCGCAAAAAAGGGGCTAAGCTAGTTGTGGTAGACCCTAGGTTTTCTACAGCTGCCGCAAAATCGGACACATGGCTGCCAATAAAACCGGGTACTGATACCGCATTGTTACTGGCATGGTGCAATGTTTTAATATCAGAAAACATTTATGACCATCAATATATAGAGAAATATGCACTTGGTTTTGAAGAACTAGCTGAACACGTTAAAGATATGACTCCGGAATGGGCCGCCAAAATCACTGACCTAGATGCCGAAGAGATTCGCAGAGTAGCCAGAGAAATGGCTGCTTATGCGCCTAGAGCCATAATTCCACCGGGTAGACACACTGTTTGGTATGGTAACGATACTCAGCGAATGCGCGCTCTTTATATTGTTAATGCTTTACTAGGCAATTATGGCCGAGAAGGCGGTTTTTATATCAATAAAAGCCCTTATCTAGAGCCTTATCCGCATCCACAATTCCCATTAGAACCAGCCGCGGGTGGCTGTAGTGGTAGTGGCGGTGCTTCTACTGTTGAAAGCAGTTATCGCCCTCCGGCTGATGCGGGCAAGTTTTTTGCCCATACTACTGCAGTTCAAGAGCTAATAGAGCCAATGATATCAGGCAAGCCTTATCCAATTAAAGGCTTGATTTGTTATGGAGTGAACATGTTTCATTCTATCCCAAATGTGCCACGTACAAAAGAGGCACTTGCAAATTTAGATCTTTATGTTGCTATTGACGTTATGCCGATGGAGCATGTTATGTGGGCAGATGTTATTTTGCCAGAAGCAACTTATTTAGAACGTTATGACGACTTACTAGGCACTGCCCATAAGACTCCTTTTATAGCACTTAGGCAGCCAGTCATAGAGCCAATGTGGGACAGCAAACCAGGTTGGTGGATTGCCAGAGAGCTGGGCATGCGTTTGGACTTGATGATGTACTTTTCTTGGGAGAATATCGAAGAATACTTAGAGACTAGGCTTAAAAAGATAGGCTCGAGCCTAGACAAATTAAAAGCCAAAGGTACTATTGTGCAAAAGGGTAGACCATACTTAAAAGATTGGGAAGCTCGCGGACGTAACCCATTTACTACACATTCGGGTAAGCTCGAGCTTTATTCTCAAACCTTTAAAGAAGCTGGTTTTGACCCCCTACCGGTTTACCAAGAAACAATACAAGCTCCAGCAGCTCATTACCGCTTACTCTATGGTCGTAGCCCAGTACATAGCTTTGCCAAAACTCAAAATAATAGCTTGTTGATGGAAATGCACAGTGAAAATGCTATTTGGATAAACTTTGATGAAGCGGCTGAATTGGGCTTGAAAACAGGTGATTATGTTTACTTAGAAAACCAAGATGCCATTCGTGAAGGCCCAATTGCTGTTTATGCAACCCAGCGTATCAGGCGCGATTGTGTTTATATGGTGCATGGTTTTGGCCACAAAGCCAAAGGTCTAAAAATAGCAAATAATCGCGGTGCATCTGATAACTATTTACAAACAAATTACACCCTAGATCCAATTTCTGGTGGGGCAGGCTTGCGTAATAATTTTGTAAAACTAATTCCAGGTGCAACTAAACCTCGTCATTCTCGCATTGCAAGGCTGGCCAAAGATAGGAGAATCTGATGGCACGCTTAGCTATGGCAATAGATTTAGCAGCTTGTGTTGGTTGCGCAGCTTGTGCAGTTGCTTGCAAGTTAGAAAACGAAGTCCCAGCGGGTGATCATCGCCTTTGGATTAGAACAACAGAATCTGGTATTTTCCCAGATTTAACCGTAGAATTTCGCCCTGAGCAATGCTTGCATTGCGAAAACCCGCCTTGCGTACCTGTTTGCCCAACTGGGGCAACTTATCAAACCCAAGAGGGCATAGTATTAATAGACCCAGAAAAGTGCATTGCTTGTGGTGCTTGTGTAGCAGCTTGCCCTTATGACGCTCGCTTTTTTCATGAAGATGGCTATGTTAGTAAGTGCAGTTTTTGCGAGCACCGTTTAAAAGATGGTCGTTTACCAGCATGTGTAGAAACTTGCCCAACCCTGTGCCGTAGTTTTGGTGATTTAGATGATCCAAATAGTGATATATCTATAGCACTAAAAGAAGCTGATCGCATAGATGTTTTACGCCCAGAGCAAGGCACTGGCCCGAAACTGTTTTATTTAAACTCACCGAAAAAATATGGCTTAAATCAGGAGGTAGCCAAATGACTACATTTTACGGCTTGCCCAACGACCACGCATTTTGGCATTGGCCAACTTTAATTCACTTTGTTCTTGTTGGTTTAGCTGGGGGCATGGCTTTGCTTGCTGCTATTAGGGCTTGGCATGATGATGATCACAGCCGACTTTTTGCACTGACTGCTTTGATATTGATTGTTATGGATTTTGCTACGCTTTGGCTCGAGTCGAGTGCAAGATTTCGCTTAACTCACATCTGGCTTTTTTTAAGCTTTAGGCCCACCGCTTATATCTGGTGGGGTGCTATGGGGCTTACGGTCTCGGCAGTAATGGCTTTTTTAATCAGTTTTAAGTTTGGCCCAAAGCGTTTGTGGGGAAGTATTATGGCAGTCTCAGCAACTATTATCCTCTTGTATCCAGGTCTTGCCTTGGCAGCAAATTCAGCTAGGCCACTTTGGACACCATTGTTATTAGCATTTTTCCCACTAACTAGTTTGCTGATAGTACTTGGGATTGGCCAGTTTAAATGGGATTGGGCAAAACCATATTTTCTTTCACTTAGTGTTTTAAGCGCTGTTTTAGGCGTTATGTATCTTGTGGGGCTTGCTTTTGGCGGCTTAGAAGCCAAAGAAGCTCTCAAGCATTTTTGGAAGGAAGGAGGAATATTTTATTTAATAGCATTACTACTAATGCTTCTTAGCCCAGCATTGCTAAAACGTTTTCCTGCATTGGCTGGTCTTATGGCCGTGGTTGGAGCAATTCTTGCCCGAAGCCTGATTATTGAAATTGGTCAATATCAAGGACTCGGTTTTTAAAAATACTCGTAAGGGAGTAATAATGAAAAAATTATTAGTTTTACTATTTGCAGCTATTTTGGCACTACCAGCATTAGCCCAAGATACCGTAGTAGCTGACGACACTACAGAAGCTATAGCAACCGTTATTCAAAATGCTAGTGAGTCTGGCTGGTTCATAATTAAGGCCGAAGACGCCTTAAACCAAATGGATACTATTGAGCCAATGATTATTGATGTTCGTACTCAAAAAGAAATAGACGAGCAGGGTAAAATTGCTGGCTCATTACATATTGTTGTTACCGAATTAGAAAATAATCTCTTCCAGCTACCAGCTGATACAAGTAGCCCTATTATTGTTTATTGTTCAGCAGGTACACGTGGTTTATACGGTACTATACTTCTTCAAAGCTTAGGTTTTGAAAATACAAGAAACCTAAAAGGTGGCTTTAACACTTGGGTTGCAGGTGGCTATCCAATTGTAAAATAGGTTTTATATTTATTAAAAAAACCCGCTCTTCGGCGGGTTTTTTATTGCATTTAATTGCTTTTACTGGCTATAGAACTTCTTTAATGCCTCCATAGCTTGTGCCCAAATTGAGATATATTTAGTTTTCATGTTTTTTTCGCCATCTTTAAAACAATCATTCTAGCAGTAGCAGTATCTGCTATACCGCCCTCGCCAGTTTCTCGTAATTCTGGAGGTAATAACCTACCAACGCTAGCCATTGCCCCAACTACTTCATCGGCAGGAATCACAGATTCTAATCCAGCCAAGGCCATTTGAGCCGAGCTAATAGCATGAATGCTATAAAATGCATTGCGTGTGACACAAGGCACTTCTACATAGCCACCCACGGGGTCACAAACTAAACCAATGGTATTGCTAAGAGCTAAAGCAGCAGCATTTACCGCTTGCTTGGCGTTACCACCTAATAGCTCGGTCACTGCTGCGGCCGCCATGGCAGCCGAGGGGCCAATTTCTGCTTGGCAACCACCAGATGAGCCTGCTATAAACATAGTTTTAGAAATGATTTGCCCAATGCCTGCTGCTAAAATTAGCGGGGCAATTAATTCTTCATCTCTTATTTTCAAGTGATCTGCTAGACCAATCAGTGCAGCCGGCAGAGTACCAGCACTACCAGCAGTTGGAGCTGCAACGATTTTACCCATGCGGGCATTTTCTTCGTTTACTGCCATGGCATAAGCCTGTACTCTTTTTAAAAGTGGAGAAGCGAGTTTGTCTTCGTTTTCCCAAAGGGTTTGGGCATTCCAACCGACCATGCCGGTAATACTAGGCTGTTTGCTATTAAGACCACGCTCTATAGAATTACGCATGTCAACGATGCGCTGTTTCATATTGTTAAATAATTGTTTGGTTTCTTCGCTACTCAAGCACTCTTCCTTAATGATTTTTTCTGAAGCTTTGCCGTTGTAGTTGGCTAATTCATTTAAAGTCATTTTGCCCCGTCATAATTTCTGGCAGCATGCGCGACCAAGTGATATAGGGTAAGTGCGATATATAGTCCAAAATATAGCTATCTGGTTTTTTATCAATTTCTAAAGACATTAGGGCCTTACCGCCACGCTTGTTGCGGGCGCTATAGAGAGTAGCAATATTTATATAGTTGTCAGCCAATACTCTAGCTATTTTAGCAATGACTCCTGTTTGATCTTCGTGCTCTACTAATAAACTAAAGTAGCTACCTGTAAAGTTAGCATCAAATTGATTGACTTTTACAATTTGTATGTTCCCACCGCCAATAGATGAGCCTATTAAGCAGATTTTTTCGTTATCATTTTCTAAGCTTATCTTTACGCTGTTTGGGTGTACATTGCCCAGATCTTTTATAGAAAACGCATATTCCAAATTTTCTTTTTGAGCATAGTCAAATGCTTTTGGCAAGCGTTCATCATCGGGGTAATAAGCCAATAGACCAGCTACAAGAGCTAGGTTTGTGCCATGGCCTTTACTAGTTTTAGCAAAAGAGCCATGTAATTCTAAGTTGGCTTTTTTAGGCTTGTGCTCGAGCAGAGCCCTAGCTAACAAGGCAATACGACATGCCCCAGCAGTGTGGCTGCTAGAAGGACCAATCATAACCGGACCAATAACATCTAATAAACCCATATTCTATAGTCTACAAAAAAAGCGGCTTAAAGGCCGCTTTTAATGTTATAAAGACAAGATTATTTGCCTTTGATTTTGTCTTTAAGTGCTTTACCAGCTTTAAATGCAGGATAGTTAGTTGCAGGCACAGTAATTTTTTCTTTTGTGCTTGGGTTAACTGCCTGACGCTCACTGCGGTAGCGAACTTCAAAAGTACCAAATCCAGTTAGTTGGATTTTATCGCCAACCTTGTTCATGTTGGCTGCGATTTGATTTAAAAATTCGTCAATAACAGCTTTTGTATCTTTTTTTGTTAAGCCGGTAGCTTCTGCAACCATTTCAGTAATGTCTGCTTTTGATGTTGGTTTTTTTGCCATAGTGTCCCTCCAAGACTGTGATGAATAAATATTTTTGGAAATTAGTCTCTAATCCCAAAAAGCACTCTAGCATGCTAAAAGCCCGAGGGCAAGCATCTGGGAGTACGTTTCTATGTTTTTTTGCCTTTTTTGCTAATAACAACTATGACACTTATTAGTATTATTAATATTCCTAAATAGCCTCGGCTAGTAAATCTTTCGTTGGCAAAAATGATTCCTAAAATTACAGCAATTGCTGGATTGACGTAAGCATAGCTAGTAATTAAGGCTGGTCTAATATTTTGAGAAAGTAAAAAAACATAAGCACTAAAAGCAATAATTGCTCCAAAGATTATTAAATATATTAAAGCAGATGCTGACCTTGGGCTAGGAATTAGAAATAGTTGCTTTTTTGCTAGAGCAATTACTACAAAAATACTACCAGCACTAAACATTTGAATAGCACTAGCCATTAAGCCAGACGGCTGGGCTAGTTTACGGCTTAAAGCTGAGCCCAAGGCCCAAGAAATTGGCCCTATAAATACTATTGGGGCTAAGGGGTTTAGCTTTAAAGATGCTTCACCAGTTAGTAAAAACACTCCTATTATGCCTGTAAACATAGCTATTACTTCAATAAAATTAGTTTTTTCACCAAAAAACCGTAAAAATAAACTCAACCAAAGTGGCATGGTTGCCACTACAATTGCTGCTAAGCCCGAGCTAACCCACTGCTGTGCAAAAGAGACCACACCTAGCCCACCATTTAAAAGTAAAATACCTACAATTAGAGTATTTCTAAATTCTATTCTACTGGGGTTTTTTACTCCTCTTAATTTTAAAATGGTAAATAATATGGCTCCAGCTACTAACAACCTAATGCCTAGCATCTGAAAAGGGGGCATGGTTTCAAGGGCAATTTTATTTGCCAAATAGGTTGAGCCCCAAACAAAATAGAGAATTAAAATAGCCGCTATTATGGCTGTCTTATTTGAAGGGTTTGTTTTATGTGGCATGTATTATTATACGCTTGAATTTATAAAAATAGAATAGCAATATGTAGGTTTTATAGTAGATATTTCTTGCATTTTCCACTATTGTTAGTTATATGACTTATCGAAACGAAATTCTATTAAATGCTAAGGACTGGCTAATTTTAGAAGAATTACAAAAAAACGCTCGAGTCTCTTTTGCTGAGCTTGGCCGCTTAGTTAAGATGTCTCGCCCGGCTGTAACAGAAAGAGTAAAGCGCTTAGAAGATGCTGGAGTCATAACTGGTTATGGGCTCAAAATGGATTTGTCAAAAGTGGGTTTGCCGATTACTGCTTTTATGCGCTTGCGGGGTTCTTGTAATAAATCTATGACTATATTTGAAACTATTCCTGAGATTATTTCTTGTGACCGAGTAACTGGAGATGACGACTTTATAGCCAAGCTAGCAGTTAGCTCTATAGCCCATTTAGAAGAGCTTATCAATAGGCTCGAGCCTATCTGCGAGATGACCACTCTAATTGTCTTGAACGAGGTTGTTAAAGAGCGTTTGATTAGCCCTAGTTTGTTCTCGAAAGAGTAATTCTTTTTTACGTTCTAAACCCCATCTAAAGCCTCTTAAATCACCACTAGCACCTATTACTCTATGGCAGGGCACAACCAAAGCTACTGGGTTTTTAGCACAAGCAGATGCTACTGCTCTATACGCTTTTGGCTTATTCAGCATCTGAGCAAGTTGCCCATAAGACCTTGTTTCACCATAAGGGATTTTTTGCAAAGCCTCCCAAACCTGATGCTGAAAGGCCGTGGCTTTTACATCAGTTGGTAAATCTAATTCTTGATTATTGTCAAGATAAGCTATGATTTTTTCTAAATAATTCGCCAAAAATTCATTATCTTCTATAATGTGGGCATTGGTAAACTCGCGCTTAAAAATATCTTCTAATTCTTCTTTGCTATCAGCTATCTGAATAGCACAAATGCCCTTAGTAGTTGCAGCCACTAATATTTTACCCAATGAACTATCTGATACGGTATATCTAATCAACGTATTAACTCCTTTTGCTTGATAGGTTTTTGCAGTCATACCAATATTTTTACTGTATATTTGGCTGCTCGAACTAAAGCCCGCACTATAAATAGCTCCAGAAATATCATCGCCATCTTGCAACAAAGCCTTAAATTTATTCATTTTAGAAGCCTCTAAATATTTTTGTGGTGATATACCAATTATTTTTTTAAAAGTTCTTTGTAAATGGCTAGGGCTTAATTCAAAGTTATTACTTAATTCTTCTAAAGAAAGCCCCTCATTGAGATTAGCCTCAATATAACGGCAAATTGATAAGATTTTTCTTGTCTGAGGATTTGAATAGTCGTTTTTTTCAGGTTTGCATAATTTACAAGCTCTAAAGCCATTTTTTATTGCTAGTTTTTTGTTTGCAAAAAACACAACATTTTTGTACTTTGGCTTTCTGGCTTTGCAAGATGGCCGGCAGTATATTTTGGTGCTTTTAACAGCATAATAAAATTCACCATCAAATTTAGAATTATTATTTATTACTGCTTGCCAGTAAATATTGTCAATAGCTGTTTGCATTAGTTAATAGTCTAGTATTGATTTGCTATAAAAGTCTATCGCAATCTTGTTGTAGATGTCTAAAGTTTAATGCAGCAAAAGAAGGCTAACAGCAAACTCAATTAAGCTATATGAGAGTGACTGTAGTTAAAATTGTCCAATTTACATCACTCTCCAGCTTTGTTTAGTTGTTGTGATAATAAGCATGTACATTATTATCCTCTCTTTCTAGTTTCAAGCAGACTGGCAGCTTTGTTGTTGTATCCGTGCTGGTATTTCATTTTCAATTCTTAGTATTAGCGTTTGCTTATTGGTTTTTAAAAAGTTTTTTGTTTTAGGTCGTTTAGAAGCTTGTGGTTTTTGGCCTATTATTCAGAGATTTGCGGTCTGTGACTTTATCCTTTTTACTCGTTTAATATTGATAAAAAAGCTAAAAGCAAGATTTTTTTAATTTTGCTATTATCTATCTTTCATATTCATAAAATGAGCGACAACCATTTTCAAAATACCCAATGGCTTATAGTTCATTAGCTTTGGTTTCCAAAATAACTCAGTTTTATCACAAACTGTCGATACGCTAAATTCACGAATTTCGCCCCTTAGTTTTTTAAAATCCTCTGAATCCAAGTCATTTTCTTCTTCAAAGCCATTGAGCCGCTCATTTAAGGCTCGAGCCTTAACAATTCTACTTGCAACTTCTTCACCTCGGCTTTTATTAATCCTGCCGTATTTTAGTTTTAAATTATTTAAAGTCTCACCAGCATCATAGGTAGCTCTAACTAAATCGTCACGAGTCATCCATTTTGTTTCATAGTTTAAGATATGTTTCCACGAGTGTTTTACTAATAACTGGCGGTGCTCTTCTAAGGTTTTGGCAAATAGAGTATAGCCAAATCGTTTTGGGTTTTCAAAACCACTGCTCCCTGGGTCAATAAATGGCCCCATCGGTGAAATAAAGCACGATAAACGTGTATCTGAGCTTTGAAATAAATGTTCACAGTAGTCAATGGTATCCATAACTGATTGATGGCTTTGTTTGATTAAACCAATCATAAAAAATACATCAATTCTGTGACAGTTTAGACTAAGTGCTTCTTGAATTACTTCTTCCATCTCTTCATTTGTAAAATAGGCTTTGGCATCTTGAACTTTGCGGATATTTAAATCATGGCTTTCTGGAGATAGCTCTATACTCCAGTTTTTAATTGAGCTATCAATGAGCTTTAAAAACCCTTTTGGAGGCATTCTAAAAAACTCAAAGACAATTTGATTTTCTAAGCCAGACTGTTTTAGTAAGGCTATTATTTCTTGGGCATGCTCGAGCCCGTTTTGAAGCAGGTCACCGACCAAAAATATTGGCCCACGCGAAAACTTGCTAATATCTTCCATGTTCTTTATAAGGCTTTCTGGGCTACGAAAAACGGCATGTTGGCGAGTATTAATTATGCCACAGGCCTCTTGCGAAGCCCCACAGGTTATACAGCCCTGATCACAACCTTTGATTGTAAATACAGCTGTGATCGGGTTTTTCCACCAACCACCAAATGGTATTACACTCTCTAAATCACGATGTCGCAAAACCATTTTAATCATCCGTTTAGGGTTTAAATTGACATAGTCAAGGTCTTTAGGAATAAATGCAAAAGGATTGATTTTTACCTCATCATCATCTTTCCAGCAAAGATTAGGAATTTCTTTTAAACTTTGACCTGAGTCTAGATGTTGTAATAATTTATAAAGTGGCGGCTCGGCACTGTCGCCCCTAACAACGTAGTCTACCTGAGGATAGCGGATTAACTCCTCATGAAAATAAGTAGAAGACAGCCCACCAAAAATTATAGGAACTTCAGGGTGAAGTTCTTTCATAATTTTAGCAATCTCAAGTGAACCATGAGCATGAGGGAGCCAATGTAAATCAATCCCAACGGCCTTAGGCTTGATTTTGGCTAAGAATGCTGGAACATCAAAGTTTCTATCATTCATCATTCTAAAGGCCAAATTGACAATGCGTACTTTTAGCCCCCGTGATTCAAGATAATCTGTAATTGTCAAAAACCCTAATGGATACATTTCAAAAACAGGTGAAGAAGGAATTAAATCGCTAACTGGACCATACATAATCGACTTTTCACGAAAGTCGTATACGCTGGGTGCGTGGAGTAAGAGTAAGTCAATCTTAGGCATAGTATCAATTCTCGGTAAAAATTTAAGCTTAGTAATTTACTAGGCTTAGTTTGCAACGAAAAAAAATATAGCATAGAGCCTACTAGTAAATTGTCCCAAAAAAATATTTTGACTAAAACCTCATCATTTTTGCTGGGCTTTTTTAAGGTTTTATTATTTGTTTAAACGACTATTCTAACAAATTATGAGTTATTAATAAGCTTATGTTGCTAATAGCCCTTGTTTGTGTTCACTGACTAATGCTAAAATTGAACCCGTATGTGTGAAAAGCTGCACAAGCGGATTGAGTAGCTTTTCTTCTTAAATCTGAAAGTGAGGACGAGCTCTTGTATCTAGCAGTTTTACTTATGTTTATTGCGGCGGCAACAATCGGGGTGGCTGCCTTAGCTGTCGGGGCTATCTTGGGCCCCAAAAAGGCCACCGAGGTTAAGCTTGCTGCTTATGAATCTGGGATTCCAACGATTGGCAATGCACGTGAACGGTTTCCAGTGCATTTTTATATTGTGGCAATGCTGTTTATCATGTTTGATATTGAAACGGCGTTTTTTTATCCGCTGGCGGTGCATTTTAAATCACAACCGGCATTTTTATTTATACAGGCAATTATTTTTGTAATTATTTTGGCAGTTGCCTATGTATATATATTGAAAAAGGGTGTATTAAATTGGAAATAGATTTAGTTGAGGTTTATATATGGCACTAACTGACCTATTAGTAATGGATGCTATGGAATTGGAAAAAGATGGTATCTTATTTTCCACCCTAGGTAAACTAGTGGCTTGGGGGCGTAGCAATAGTATGTGGCCTGCTACTTTTGGTTTGGCTTGCTGCGCAATTGAAATGATGCAGTCCACTAATTCTCGTAACGACATGGCTCGCTTTGGCTCAGAGGTATTTAGAGCTAGCCCAAGGCAAGCAGACGTAATGATTGTAGCAGGGCGTTTAAGCCATAAAATGGCTCCGGTTATGAAAAGAGTTTATGACCAAATGCCTGACCCCAAATGGGTTATTGCAATGGGGGCTTGTGCTTCTTCGGGTGGGATGTTTAATAACTATGCAATTGTTCAAAATGTTGACTCGGTAGTTCCGGTTGATGTTTTTGTACCTGGTTGTCCGCCCCGCCCAGAGGCTTTAATTTATGCAGTTATGCAACTACAGAAAAAAGTACGTGGCGATGCTTTTGATGAGCGTGGTATTGAGCTACCTATGGTTGAGGGCTGGAGCAGATGAAGCCTTTAGTTAAGATGAGTGATGGCTAAAATGGAAGATCTAGTTAAAAAATTATTAGAACTAGGTGCTGAGCACTTAAAAGCAGATGATGCTCCCAACTTAGTTATTGATAAATCAAATATTATTAAGTCCCTAGAAATAATAAAGGATGCTGATTTTAATATCTTAAGCGATTTGTTTGCTATAGATTATTCTCAGTATCCAGAGCACGATTCTAAGCGTTTTGCAGTTGTCTATAATCTTTATAGTGTTAGTAAAAATGAACGCATTTTTCTTAGATTAGAGCTAGATTCTGATGAGAAGATAGCTAGCGCTAGTGATTTGTGGAAGTCAGCTCTGGTTCTTGAACGAGAAGTTTTTGATATGTTTGGTATTAGATTTCTTGGACATCCGAATTTGGTTAAGTTACATACTCCTGATGAATTAGAAGGCCATCCACTTTTAAAAGATTTTCCACTAGGTGAAAGCCCTACTTTATTTAATGATGGTAGATTTATTGACCCGAGCTCTTTTAGAGCTAGTTTAAAAGGTGCTAGCAAAGGTCTAACGGGTTATAAGGGTGGGGCCAGACGCGGTATGAAGAGAGTGCGCGAATGAGCAAAACTATAACTAAAAACAATAAAAAAGAAACTATTAGCAATAAGTCTGAATTCAAAACCAAACTCATGCGTATTAACATGGGGCCACAACACCCCAGTACTCATGGAGTTTTACGACTTGTTGTAGATTTAGAGGGTGAAGTTGTTGCTGCTGTGAAACCACAAATTGGTTATTTGCATACAGGCTTTGAAAAAACCATGGAAAACCGTAGTTACATGCAAAATGTAACATATCCTAACCGTATGGATTATACAGCTAGTTTTAGCCATGATTTGGCATATGTATTATCTGCTGAAAAACTAATGGACGCAGTAGTTCCTATAAGAGCCCAAAGAGTTAGGGTTTTATTAACCGAATTAAACCGTATTGCTAGCCATCTTATTTATTTTGCAACTGGTTTATTAGATATGGGGGCTTTAACCCTATATTTTTACACCATGCGTGAACGAGAAGATATTTTGGATCTTTTTGAAATGATTGCTGGCGCTCGTATGAATTATGGTTATTTTAGAATCGGTGGGCTAGCTTATGATGTTCCTGAAGGCTTTGAAGAAAAACTTAGAGCATTTATAAGTAAATTCCCTAAGATGATGCAGCAATATGCAGATCTGTTTGCCAAAAACGATATCTTTTTAGCCAGAAGCAAAGGGATAGGAGTTCTTAGCCAAGAAATTGCCCTAGACTATGCAATGACTGGGCCAAGTTTGCGAGCTACTGGTGTGGGCTTAGATTTTAGAAAAGCAGCGCCATATAGTGGCTATGAAGACTATGACTTCAATGTTCCAACTGCAACGGCTGGTGATGTTTATAGCCGTTTTATGGTTAGATTTGAAGAAATGGGCGAAAGCCTTAAGATAGTAGAGCAGGCTTTGAATAGGCTCGAGCCTGGTCCTATCAAAGATCCTAGCCGTCATATTAGCCTGCCTCCACGAGATGAGCTAGCTAGTTCTATGGAAGCAGTGATATTTCATTTTAAATTAGTTACCGAAGGCTTTCACCCGGCAAAGGCCGAGAGCTATGTTGCTACCGAGAGTGCTCGAGGCGAACTGGGTTATTTCCTTGTTTCTGATGGAGGTAGTATGCCTTATCGAGTTAAGGTTAGAGTGCCGAGTTTGATTAATTTACAAGCTTTAGAATCTGCTTGTAAAGGCGGCTTGTTTGCTGATTTGGTCATGACCTTAGCATCATTTGATCCAATTTTAGGAGATATTGATAAATGAGCCTTCTAGCGAGGAAACAATGATGGATACAAAAATACAAGCATTTTTTGCAGATAAGCAAGATTTGTTAAGCGAAATATTAGAGCGTTATCCAGATTATGGTCAGCGCAGTGCAGTTATGCCACTCTTGCGAGCAGTTCAAGATGCCGAGCGGCATGTTAGTGAATTAAGAATAAAAGAAATTGCTGATATCTTAGGTATATCTGCTACTGCCGTTAAGGGGGTAATGAGCTTTTATTCGACCTATCATGAGCAGCCAGTAGGTAAATATCATATTCAAATATGCTCTACACTTTCTTGCTCACTAGCAGGTAGTGATGAGATGTATGATTATTTAGCTAATGAGCTTGATCTTGTAAATGGTGAAACTGATAAAGATGGTCAATTTAGCTTGCAAAAAGTAGAGTGCTTAGGTTCTTGTACAACTGCACCAGTTTTGCAAATTAATGATGATTATTATGAAAACGTTGGTAAAAAACGCTGCAAACATTTAGTTGACAGCATGCGAGAGAATAAATTAGAAAAACCTTGGCGAGAGCGTAAAGGTGACCATGAGGGTGCCGAAAAGGCAAAGCCATTGCAAAAAACTGCACTTAAGGGGGTTAGCTAATGGATAATATTACTAGCCGCCATGACCCTAGGTTTGAAGTGACTATGTATAAATATATGGGCGTTGAAAATAGCCATAAGCTTGATTTTTATGAGCAACATGGTGGCTACCAAACAGCGAAAAAAGCCCTAACGACTATGCAGAGTGTCGATATCGTGAACGAAGTGAAAGCTTCTGGTTTGCGGGGCCGAGGTGGTGCTGGCTTTCCTATGGGAGTTAAATGGTCTTTTATGCCACCAGTTGACGGTAGGCAGAGATTCATTGTTTGTAATGCTGATGAGTCTGAGCCGGGTTCAACTAAAGACAGATTTGTTTTAGAAGATGACCCACACCAATTAATAGAAGGCATGATTATAGCTGGCTATGCGATTCAGGCAACATTAGGGGTTATTTATATCCGTGGTGAATATCATTTGGGCTATACAAGGCTTTATGATGCTATAAATGAGGCTCGAGCTAAAGGCTATTTAGGCAAAAATGTATTGGCTTCAAATTTTGATTTTGACTTAATATTACATAGAGGCGCGGGTGCTTACATTTGTGGTGAAGAAAGTGCCCTGATGAATTCATTTGAAGGCTATAGAGCAAACCCTAGGCTTAAGCCGCCATTTCCAGCCCAGGCTGGGGTTTATGGTTTTCCTACTTCGGTAAATAATGTTACTAGTATTGCCAGTGGGGTTCATATAATTGCTAAAGGTGCTGATTGGTTTAAATCCATGGGCACGCAAGATTCTTCAGGCTTTCATCATGTACAAATAAGTGGCCCTGCGGTTCGTCGGGGTGTTTATGAAGTACCTATGGGTATAACATATCGAGAAATTATATTTGATTTAGCTGGCGGTGTTACAGAGCCTGTAAAAGCATTTATTCCAGGAGGATCGAGCTGCCCTATGTTTCCATTTACCGACGAGTATTTAGACCTTACTATGGAATATGGTGTGGTAGCTAAAGCTGGTTCTATGATGGGTACTGGTGGAATTATTTTAATTCCAGAAGATAAATGCATCGTTGATGCCTTAGCTAATGTTGTACATTTTTATGCTCATGAGAGTTGCGGTAAATGCACTCCATGTCGAGAAGGTGTTTCGACATGGTTGCCTAAAATGTATGCCAAATTACTGGCAGGCTTAGGTGAATCTGGTGATTTGGAGCTCTTGGAAGATGTTTCTCATAATATTCGTGGGCGCTCGTTTTGCCCACTAGCTGATGCTTGCATAATGCCAGTTCAGGCCAGTATTAAACATTTTAGACATGAATATGAATACATTATTGAGCATGGCAAGTCTATGTACGCTAAGAAAAGTAGGTGGCAAGAGTGAAGGTTAAAGTAAATGGGATTGAGCTCGAGCTAGCGCCCGGAACTTCAGCAATAGATGCGGTATTTGCAGCAGGTTCTGACGTACCTTATTTTTGCTCACATGAATATATGTCGCCAGTTGGTTCTTGCCGTATGTGCTTGGCAAAAATTGGTGCGCCACGCAAAGATAGAGCAACTGGTAATTGGGTTTTAGATGAAGAGACGGGCGAACCACAAATATTTTGGTTTCCTAACCCAATGGCAACTTGCACTACGGCAATTATGGAAGGCATGGTTATAGAAACCGAAGCTGAAGAAGCTGTTAAGGCTCAGCGTGGCATGGTTGAAATGACTTTGATTAATCACCCCCTAGATTGCCCAATTTGCGACAAAGGTGGAGCTTGCGAATTACAAGATAGAGCTTATGAATATGGTGAGGGTATATCGCGTTTTGAATTTGATAAACGCCATCAAGAAAAACATCATCAACTCAGTGAGTTAATAACCCTAGATCGCGAACGCTGCATTCATTGCAAACGTTGTATTAGGTTCTTCGAAGAAGTACCCGGAGACGAAGTCTTAGATTTTATAGAGCGTGGTGGACACACTTATATCGCTACTGTTGAAGAAGGTTTGGAGAGTAATTTTACTGGTAATATTACCGACCTTTGCCCAGTAGGTGCGTTATTAGATAGAACAAGCCGTTTTAAAGGCCGTAATTGGGAATATGAACACACAATTACCAGCTCTTTAGATGATGCCTCTGGCAGTGCTATTGTGCTCGATTCTAGGACTGGTCGTTTAGAGCGTATAAAAGCAGAATTAAACACTCAGGTAAATAAACTCTGGATTGATGATAGCACTAGGTTTGGTTACGAATATGTTAATAGCAGTGAACGTATAAAAACCCCTCTAATTAGAAAAGGTGATAATTTAGAGGCAGCTAGTTGGCAAGAAGTCAGTGAATTTATTGCTGATAAACTTGCCAAGCTCGCTCAAAAAGAAGCGGCAATAGTTTTGCGTGCAGATAGTACCCTAGAGGAAGGTTATGCTGCTAAAAACTTAGCCAAGATTTTGGAAACTGGTCAAATAGATCATTATCCTAGGCAGCTTGCCTCGGTGATTCCTAATAACTCAGCTAGTCTAAATGACTTGGCTAGTTCTGATGCAATTTTTGTAATTGGTGATGTTTCTCAAAATGTGCCAATTGTTGATTTGCGCATTAAAGATGCCCTAAAAGGCGTAGCACCGCCAGAAATGTTTGAGCACGGAGTGCCAATTGCCGATTTGCGTTTAAAAGAACGCATGATACGTAAAAAAGAAATCTTGACAGTTGCTGCGCCATACAATGTTGACCTAATGCGACATGCAGGACAAGCTCATATTTACGAAGCAAATAGCGAAGAAGCAATCTTTAAAGCTTTGACTAAAATAGCAAATGGTGAAGATAGCTCCGTAGCTGCAATGAGCAATGAACAAGCCGAAGCTTTGGTAAAGAGATTAAATGAAGCAAATAATGCAATTATTATTTATGATGGCTTTAGTCTGGCTTCGCCAGCTGCTGCAATTGCAGCTAGGAACTTTGCTAATGCGGTTGGAGCCAAAGAAATAATTTTGGGTCAAATGGCTAATAGCTATGGGCTCGAGGCTATCCAAGTTTTACCATCTCATGAGCGCTATGGCTATGCAGAAATTATGCAAGGCAGTGCCAAAGCTTTAATTATTTCAGAATTAAACCCTGCTAATAATTCCCAATATGCTCAAAACCTAAAAGAGCTTGAATTATTAGTAGTGCATAGTATCTTTGAAAATGAAACCACTGCTTTAGCAGATGTAGTTTTGCCAGCAAAATCTGGCTATGAAAAACAAGGTACTATTGTAAACCTAGAAGGTCGTTTGTTAGAAGTCAATGCAGCTCCAATTGATGCTGGGCAAGCTCAAGATTTTGAATTTTTAGCCGCAAGTATTATTGCAGCTTTGGGTAAAGAGGGCAAAGAAGATTTGGCAAGCTTAGCTCATAAAGCAATTCGCAAACAATTTGGGGTTGATAGTAAAAAACTAGACCCAGAGGGTGATTTAAAACCGCTTAAACCCAGAGCTAATAATAAGGCCAAACTGCACATCCAAAGCACAAATATTGGTAATGCTTTAATTGTGCCTACTATGCTTAGGCTCGAGTATATCGACAAAAACCCTCACTTATTAGCTGAGCGTGGTGCTGCTAAACTAACCATGAATTCTATTGATGCTGATGCCAATGGTTTAAAAAATGCTGAAATAGTAAGCTTAGATGTTGCAGGTATAAAACGTAGCTTTAGTGTACAAATAAAAGATAGCGTTCCTGCTGGCTTATGGCTGATACCAGCATTGCCTGAACAAGCAATTGGTTTACTGGAACTAGATAGAGCAAGTTTGAAAAAAGAATTGGAGCCAGCTTAAAATGGATCCTTGGTATATTACTTTAATTAAGGCTTTTTTAGTTAGCATTGCCCTTTTGGGTGGTTTTGCTTACCTTACTTTGATTCAAAGGAAATTGTTGGGGCGAATGCAACACAGATATGGCCCAAATAGAGTAGGCCCATTTGGTTTACTACAACCAATAGCTGATGCTATTAAGGCAATTTTCAAAGAAGATATAGTGGTTACAGCGGCTGATAAATTTGTTTATTATTTAGCCCCTTTTCTTAGCATTAGTTTTGCTTTAGTGGCTTTTGGTGCAATACCTGCGGGGCCTGCTAATAGCTTATTTGGTTTTGATCCTTGGGTCATGGATTTAGATATTGGCTTGCTCTATGTTTTTGCAGCAACCAGTATTGGTGTCTACGGAATATTTTTGGGTGGCTGGGCAAGTAATAATAAGTATTCATTATTAGGTAGCTTGCGTTCGGCAGCTCAAATGATTTCTTATGAACTTGGCTTAGGTCTGTCTGCTCTTACTGTTATCCTTATAACTGGCAGTCTAAACTTCCGTGAAATTGTTGATTTTAATGTTTGGGGTATGCATCCGCTGCTTTGGATTCCATTAATAATTGCCTTTATAACCTATTTTATTTCATCAACTGCTGAAATAAACAACACACCTTTTGATTTACCAGAAGCAGAGCAAGAACTAGTAGCGGGCTATTTGACTGAATATTCTTCAATAAAATGGGCGCTATATATGATGGCAGAATATGTCAATCTTTTTACTGCAGCAGCGGTATTATCCAGTCTGTTTTTAGGTGGTTGGCGCGGGCCGGCCTTTTTAGATCAAGTTATTCCAGGTATTTCGCAGTGGCCACTAATTTGGTTGCTCTTAAAAATGGCCATGATAGTCTTTACTTTTATTTGGTTGCAAGCAACTTTGCCCCGTTTTCGTTATGACCAAGTAATGCGGATTGGTTGGATTTGGCTTTTTGAGATTGCCCTATTTGCTGCTTTACTTACGGCCGCACTGATTGCGTTTGTGGTTTGATTATGAAAATTTTTATTAAATTAAAATCCAAAAATAATTTCTGGCAGATGATTGCTGGTTTGTGGTCTAAGCAGGAGGCTTTATGAGTGTATTAGATATTGCAAAAGGAATGGGGGTTACCTTAGGGCATCTTTTTAAAAAGCCGGTAACTGTTTTATACCCCGAAGAAAAAGTTGATATAAAGCCTCGTTTTAGAGGTAGGCATCATTTATTAAAACATCCTGATTCTGATCTAGAAAAATGTATAGGTTGTAGCTTATGTGCTGCAGCATGTCCAGCTTATGCAATTTATGTAGAGGCTGAAGAAAATGATCCAAACGACCCTACCTCGGCGGGTGAACGCTACGCTAAAATATATGAAATAAATATGCTCAGATGTATATTTTGTGGACTATGTGAAGAAGCTTGTCCGACGGGTGCTATTGTTTTAGGTCATGAATTTGAACTAGCTGATTTTAGATATCAAGATTTTATTTATGGCAAAGATGAGCTTATGGTAGGTGTTAAAGGCAGTAAATGGCAAAGACGAGAAGCTGCCAAGAAAAATAAAGAAGTTAATATTGGTGTAAAATCGGTACCTAGAAAAGAGCTCGAGGGAGTTAATTATGACTGAGTTTAAATTTAAGTCTGATATTAAACCTGTTAGTGAGCTAAGAATATGCTGAGTTTTGTAATTTTAGCAGTTTTATTGATAGCTGGCTCTATTGGAGTTGTTAGTTTAAAACAGCCAGTACATGCAGCTTTATCTTTGGTTGCTAGCTTAATGACTTTAGCTATTGTCTATATTAGCCTAGAAGCACATTTCTTAGCTGGGATTCAGGTAATTGTTTATGCTGGTGCAATTATGGTGCTTTTCTTATTTGTAATCATGCTTTTAAATGTTCAGGAACAAAAAGAAAATAAATTTGCTTGGATGAAACCAGCGGCTTATATTGTTGGCGCTCTAACAGCAATTGGCTTGGTTGCCAATATTTTACAAAGCCCAACGCCTGCATTAAATGCTGAACTGATTGATACTATTATTGCAGGTGGTACTGCTGAGGGTGTAGCCCAAGTATTATTTAATCAATTTGTTTTAGGCTTTCAGCTTGTGGGTGTTTTATTACTTACAGGAATTGTTGGTGCAACTTCGTTGGTGCAACGCAAGGCTGAAATAGCAAAAATTGAAGAGGATTTAGCCAATGCTTAAAAATAAATACTTGGCGAATAAAAGGAGGGTATATTGTGATAGGAACTGAATACTATATAGCCCTAAGTGCAATTATCTTTAGTATTGGTACGGTTGGTGTATTATCTCGCCGCAGTGCCATAATGGTTTTTTTGAGTATAGAATTAATGCTCAATGCTGCAAATTTGGCTATGGTAGCTTTTGCTCGAGCCTGGGCTTCTGAAGGAGCTTTGGCTGCAATGAATGGGCAAGCAGCCGTTTTTATTATTTTGGCAATTGCTGCTGCTGAAGTTGCAGTTGGTTTAGGTATATTAGTAGCAATATTTAGATACCGCGAAACTACCGAGTTAGATTTACTCTCCGAGATGAGATTATGATAGCTCTAGCTGCTTACGCACCTTTAATTGCTCTTGTTGGAGCGCTTATAAACGGCATCTTTGGTCGTAATTTAAAAGAGCCGCTTCCAGGCTATATAGCTAGTGCGGCTGTTTTTGCTGCTTTTGTTTTATCAGTAATGGCATTTTTTGGCTTACAAGGCCAAGAGCACGGTAGCAATGTTCAACTTTGGCAATACCTAAGTGCTGGTAATTTTAAACTAAATTTAGCTTTTAATATTGATCACTTGGCAGTAATAATGATGATGATTATTACTGGAGTAGGTTTTTTGATTCATATTTATTCTATTGCTTATATGCATAATGATAGTGGTTTTAGCCGTTACTTTTCATTCCTCAACTTATTTATAGCCTCTATGTTGATACTTGTTATGGCTGATTCCTTTCCACTTATGTTTATCGGTTGGGAGGGTGTTGGGGTTTGTTCATTTTTGCTAATTGGTTTTTGGTATGGCATAAAAGCTAATGCTGATGCTGCCAGAAAAGCTTTTATTGTCAACCGTATTGGTGACTTTGGTTTTTTACTGGCTATGTTTTTAACTTATAAAGTATTCGGCACGCTTAATATTGCGGATATGCTCGGGCATATCCAAGTTGCCAGAGTACTTCCAGCAGGGCTTACTGCTATAGCTTTACTGTATTTATTAGCAGCTATGGGCAAAAGTGCTCAAATGCCTTTACATGTATGGCTGCCAGATGCCATGGCAGGGCCAACTCCAGTTTCTGCACTTATTCACGCTGCAACAATGGTTACAGCTGGTGTTTATTTAATTGCTCGTATAGCGCCATTATTTGCAGCTAGCCCTAGTGCATCTATGGTTGTAGCTTGGGTTGGTTTAATCACTGCTTTTGTAGCGGCCTTTATTGCCCTTAGTCAAACAGATATCAAAAGGATATTGGCGTATTCAACCTTGTCTCAGCTTGGTTATATGTTTGTAGCCTTGGGCTGCGGTGCATATTGGGTAGCAATATTTCATGTTTTTACCCATGCATTTTTTAAAGCCCTTTTGTTTTTGACATCAGGCTCTGTGATTCATGCTATGGGTGGAGAGCAAGATGTAGAAAAAATGGGCGGCTTGCATAAATATATGAAACTTACCAGCATAACTGCCTTTATAGGAACTTTGGCAATTGCTGGGGTACCATTTTTATCTGGCTTTTTTAGCAAAGATGCTATTTTGGCTCATGCTTTTACAACAACGCTAGCACCAGTAGCTCTTAACTATATTGCTTATATTATCCTTTTAGTTACCGCTGTTATGACTGCTTTTTATATGATGCGTTGGTATTATTTAGTCTTTTTAGGCAAAGAGCGTTTATCTAAAGAAGCTAAAGCTCATGTTCATGAATCACCTAGTTTAATGACTATGCCTTTAGGGGTACTTGCTTTTTTAAGTGTAGTAGCAGGATATTTTGGCTTGCCAGAATTTTTGGCAAAAAATCAATTTGCTAGTTGGTTAGAGAATTCAATTGAAGTAGATATTAGTTTTGGTCATCCGCCAGTTTGGCTCGAGTGGACTTTAATATTAATTTCAGTGGCAGCAGCGGCAATTGGGCTTGGTTTAGCTTATTGGGTCTATTCTCGTAAGAAAAGCAAAGCCATGCTTAGGATTTCAAATTCTGCAATAGCTAAATTCTCGCAATCAGGTGCAGGTTTTGACGGCTTTTATAATGCTGGCATTATAAAACCAGCTGAAGAAACAGCAGAAGGTCTAGCACTACTAGATGCTGAAGTACTGGATACAGGTCTTAGCTCACTAGCTCTAGGAGTAGGTCTTTTTGCAGGTTTAATGCGTAAAATCCAAACGGGTTATATCAGGTTTTATGCGCTTGCCATGGCACTTGGATTTGCAGTCTTAGTAATCTTGGCAGCATTTTGGGGGAAATTATCATGACCTTAGCTGTTATTTTTATACCGCTCATAGCGGCATTTGTGCTATTAATAATCAATGATAGAAAATTACAAGCTGCAATAGCCTTTTTAGCTGCAATTGCAAGTTTTGTAGTTTCTTTATTCTTGTCTTCGGCCTTGCCTATTTCAAGATTGTGGATTCCAGGTTTTAACTCTTATTTTGAATTAAACCCAGCAGGAGCAGCTAGCGTATTAGTTTTAGTTGCATCTTTAGTTATGATTCCAACAGTTCTTTATGCCAGTAAACAAATAGAAAAAAATACTGGCAACTTTTTGGCTCTGCTGTTATTTATGCAAGCTGGCTTAAATGGTATCTTTTTAGCCAAAGATTTAGTATTGTTTTACCTCTTTTGGGAGGCAACCCTAATACCAAGTTTAATGATGTTGGGTATTTGGGGCAGAAAAAACCGTAGGAAAGCTGTCGTAAAATATTTAATTTATGCTGTTGGCGGTTCTTTCTTTATGCTTATTTCAATATTAGCTATAAAACCACTTGCAGGTGCTGCTAGCTACCGTTTTATGGATTTGTATGCAGTTACTCCTAAGTTGCCAGTTCAAACACAAATTTGGCTATTCTTAGGCTTCTCGGCGGCATTTTTAGTAAAACAACCTATCTTTCCATTACATTCTTGGCTAATTAGCTTTAACGAGGAAAACCATCATTCAGGTGTTGCTGATGTAATGGGCACGCTTTATAAAGTGGGGGCATTTGGATTTTTTGCGTGGGCAATGCCACTTTTACCAGAAGGTGCTAAAGCAGTTAGCCCATTTTTAATGGTCTTGGCAGCTTTTAGTGCTGTATATGCAATTATTGCAGCTATTTCTCAAACTAATTTAAAACGTGCTTTGGCTTATGCTTCTTTATCTCATATGGGTATTATTGGAGTAGGTATATTTGCACTTAATTTAATTGGCTCTAATGGAGCAGTATTTTTACTAGCTGCTCAGATGTTATCTACTGGGGGCTTGTTTTTAATAACTGGCATGTTATATGAGCGCCGTAAGAGTTTTGACATAAATGAATATGGCGGTATTGCTAAGTCTGCGCCGATGTTGGCAGCTTTTGCTTTATTCATAATTTTTACTAGTATTGGTGTACCCGGTTTAGCTAACTTCCCTGGGGAATTTATGAGCTTGATGGGTGCTTTTCAGAGCAATGTTGGGGCAACTGTGATTGCTGCCTTGGCAGTTATTGGAGCTGGGGTTTTTGGGGTTAACTTGTACCAAAGGATATTTCAAGCTGATGAGACTAAGCCACTGATTGATTTGGATAGGCTCGAGCTTATTGTATTAATTCCAATACTAGCTGGTATTCTTTGGCTAGGCTTAGCACCTAACTTGGAACTAGAAAAAATAGAAATTCAATCACGCTATATAAACCCTATAAGTCAAACTGTAGAGTCAAATAATAAAGCAGGAGATTCGCAATGATAGATATTAATTGGGTAGTTTTTGCGCCCGCTCTTAGTTTGATTATCGCTGCTTCGGTCAGCTTGTTAATTACAGTTTTTAAAAAGAATACTAAACTTTCGGCAATTATTTCTTTAATTGCGGTTGCTGTTGCGGCAGCTTTTAACTTACAATTATTCCTAAATAGAGCTGAGGGTGTGCAATCAAGCTTTGGGCTAGAATATTTAGCAGATACTCCAGCACTTGGTTTTAACTTTGTAATATTAATTGCAACTGCTCTTGCGATTTTAATTAGCTATGACTATTTAGAAAAAAGAAATCTAGATCAAATAGAATATTACCCACTTATGCTTTTAAGTGCCTCTGGTGCATTGGTAATGGTTGCTGCTGGCGGTATGATTACATTGATTTTGGGTTTAGAAATCATGTCTTTGGCAGTATATGTCCTAGCAGCTTGGAAGCAAGATAGTCCAGCCTCAGAAGAAGCAGGTATGAAATACTTTTTGCTAGGCGCCTTTGCCTCGGCATTTTTAATATACGGTATTGCCATGTTATTTGGGGCAACGGGTAGCTTTAACTATGCTGCCATTGCTGCATCAGTTAGTTCTGATGGTTTTGATAAAATATTTTATGCTGTTTTAGCTTCGATATTAATATTAGTAGGCTTGGGTTTTAAAACAGCTATGTTTCCATTTCATCAGTGGGCACCAGATGTTTATACAGGTGCACCGATGCCCGTTACTGCATTTATGAGCATGGTTGTAAAAACAGCTGCATTTGCTGCTTTATTTAGAATAGCAGCCAGCTTTTTATTAGATATGCCAAGTTTTATCAGCCAAATTTTATTGATTATGATTGCCTTAACTATGATAGTTGGCAATATGGGTGGTTTAGTACAAACTAGCTTAAAAAGAATGCTGGCGTTTTCGGCAGTTGCTCATGCAGGTTACTTAGGCTTGGCACTGTTTGCTGCCAAAACTGTTGGTATACAAGCAGCAGTTTGGTATCTTACAGCTTATGTAATTATGAATGCTGGGGCTTTTGCTGTTCTTAGTCTAATAGTTGATGAAAACGACCAAGCTGACAGCTTAGATGATATTGCTGGACTTGCTAAGACTCATCCTGCATTAGCTACTGCTTTTAGTATATTTTTATTCAGCTTAGCAGGATTTCCATTATTTGCTGGCTTCATTGGCAAAATTTTGGTTTTTCAGGCTGCAATTGAAAACGGCTATGTTTTAGTAGCAATAATTGGTATTATAACTAGCTTGGTGGCAGTTGTTTACTATCTACGCCCAGTAATTGTCATGTACTTTAAAAACACTGATAACAAAATAACTATTCAGCCAAGTATGGCGACAACAATAGTTATAGCAGTTGCTGCAATTGTAACTGTTTTATTGGGCATATTACCAGGTTGGTGGTATGGACTCTTTGAAATGGGTCAGCGTATAGTTGCTGCTGGCTAAAATTCTTGATTATTGATTTTAAAGCGGTGCTTTAGGGCATCGCTTTTTTTATTGATATAGCTAAAGTCAGATAATACTAAAGTCAATAAAGGTGTAGCTTTTAGCTTTCTTATCAAGATCAAGTGAGAGGAAAAGAGAAAGGAGAAAGTCGTAGACTGCTATTTAAATGCTAGAAGTTTGGAGAACAAACGGAAGTTGGAGATGTTTTTACTGCCTTTTGAGATTTTGGTTTTTGACAAAAAAGCCAGCGAAAAATACAGTAATTTACGTATTGGACTAGAAAAAGGAGGTGAATTAATAGGGTCACTTGATATGTTAATAGCTGCCCAAGCTTTGGCACATTCTATGACAGTAGTTACAAATAATGAAAAAGAGTTTAGGCGCGTCAAAGGCTTAAGTGTGGAAAACTGGGTTTAGTTATGGATAGCAATATAAAAAGAGAAACAAACAAAGCTAGGTAGAGTAAGTGAGCTTTGTTTGTTATTAACTACCCAAACTATGATTACTTGGGTGAAAATTTTAATATTTAAGGGTTTATGGGCAAAGCCAGCTTAAGCTAATAAAAGCTTGTTGGCTATATTCATTTACTAAAAAACCTGTCACCGTACCCGAGCTAGCATTTAAATACAAATTGCCTTCAGTAGCTTTAAAGCTCGAGTATGGCTTATTATTCTGGTCTATTAATTCTAGGGTAAAGTTATCATCAATATTGCTAAAATTATTTTCTGCTGTTAATAAACTATTGTTAGTCAAGCTAATTCTATAGCCATTTAGGCCATTAATTGCTGCTAATAAAATTTCCATTTTATTATTTGTACAGCTAATATTTTCTGCTGAGATATTAATTTGTGCTCCTAAAACTCCGGATAAAATCAAATTGCTATGCTGGGCAGTATAATCTAAGGTCGATGCTGCTTTAGTTGAACTTGTAAAATTAATACTACTGGCTAGCCAAACTAAAAGACTTAATAAAGCAAGAGCTAAAATAATATTTGTCAATATTTTTTTATTTAATTTAGAGTCTACTCTTCTAATACTTGGGTTTAACATTTTATGCCTCCTTTATAAGCATGTTACTAGCTTAGTTCTTGTGATTAGTAATAATCAAAATATATTTCTAATAGTTTGAGCTTTAACTATAAGTAATTTTGATAGATGTTTTCATTCTAAAGGTTTAAACTGTTATTTATGAACCTAAGCCACTTAAAGCAATTTTTGACAGTAGTTGAATTTGGTAGTTTTTCTGAGGCTGCGCTCGAGCAAAATGTATCTCAGGCAGCTATTAGCTATGCAATTGCTGAATTAGAAAAAGAGCTTGGGGCAAGGCTTTTTGACCGCGGTAGATTTGGTGCCAGAGTAACCGAAATTGGAGAAAAAGTTGCTTTGCATGCAATGGTAATTTTAAAAAGTGAAGATGCTATTTTTTAATAACTTTGTGCTAATAAGGCAGATATTACTGCAACCCTAAGAATTGCTAGTTTTAGAAGTGCAGCAGGTAGATTGTTACCAAA
>CAMZLP010000118.1 GCA_947311535.1 uncultured Deinococcota bacterium
ATTGTTCCTGGTGGTCATACGACTTTTCCATAAGTCTCATATATATTAAAAGCTATCATCTAGAACTCATTTTAGGTATACTATCTAATAGAGCTTGTGGGAAGCTTGATATATATAGTGGATGAGGTAGATGGTGCTAAGAAAATTTTTAGGCGGGGGAAATGAGCAGTTATTGGATTCTGATACTTTGGCTGCAATAAATAATTTGTTGTTGCTTCGTTCTAGAAATAGGCGCTATAGTTTTTTATTAGACTATTTTAGCAAAATTCTGGCGGATGATGTTCGAGGCTTTATTATTATTAAAACTGAACAAGGTTTAAAAATTGGCGCTATTTTGGGCTATAAAGAAAAATTACGAGAAATTGCACCGCAATTTGGACCTTGGCAAAACCTTGATCAAAACCATAAATTAATACTAGGCAATCCGCAAAAGCTCTATGCTAATAATTCATCATCCGAGGTAAAAGAGCTGACTCAGTTAGGACTATTAAAAGCTAACTCTTCAATGGTTTTTGCACTTGACCGAGACACAAAAAATATATTGGTCTTACATCGTCAAAATGGCAACCCATTTAGCAAAAAAGAGTTTAGCTTAGTAAAATCTTGGGTTGAGATTTTACAAAAACTAACAATGATAGAAGATGAAAAAAATGATGCCCTACGAGATATAAGAGAAATAAGCAGGTCGCTTGTAACTGCAATTGAATCTTTGAATTTTGTCCAGCTTGGGCATGCTGAAAGGGTTACAAACTATGCCTTGGCTATTGGCAAAGAAATGAAGCTTGGCAAAAAAGAAAGAACCGATCTTTATTTGGCAGCGATGCTGCATGACATTGGTAAAATGGGTAGTAACTTAAAAGAAGACAAAGACCACCCAATCCGCGGAATCAATATGCTCGAGTCTAGCCATGTTTTAAAACGTGCTATCGAGGGTATCCGCAGTCACCATGAAAATTGGGATGGCACAGGTTATCCACAAGGCCTAAAAGACAACCAGATCCCACTTTTAGCAAGAATTATTGCAGTTGCTAATACATTTGATTTATTATCTAGTGAGCGTGGGCAAGCTTTGCCAATGCGTGAAGTAGAAAAAGCTATAAAAGATAAAGCAGGTAGCGAATTAGACCCTACTTTAACTGAGCTTTTCATTAACATTTTACGACAAGGTAAAACAACTAGTGAGCTCCAGCCTATGCTCGAGCAAACCCTATTTTAATTTGCCTAAGCTCCAACAAAAACTAATATAGTTACAAAAAACTAAAAACATTTAATAATACCAAACTCAAGAAAGGTCTTGGTTTTAGTTTTTTATCAATATTAAATGAGTGAAGAGGATAAAGGGGAAAAAGTCAGTGGAAAGTCGTAGACTGTGAAACTCTAAATAATGGACGTAGAAAACAAATTGAGAAATACTTTTTATAAGAGAAGTAGTTCATTGAGTTTGATATACCATGTAATAAATAATTACAAAAATCTAAAAACAAGCATCTATTAACTGACTTAAGTCAATAAATGCTTGCTAGTAAAGTTTATTTTAATTTAGCTGAAAGTCACATGAATTAGGCTTGCGCCCTCTTTTCTTTAGTCTTTGGCTTTTTAGCTTTCTTAGCATTTTTTAAGAGTGCTTTATTACCACCCACAAGGGCCAAATCCAAAACATCTTCTAAATCTCTAACAGCATGAAATTGCATGCCTTTGCGTAAATGTAACGGTATTTCTTTCATATCACCTTGGTTTTTATCTGGGAAAATAATATGTTTTATGCCTGCACGCCTAGCACCTAAAACTTTTTCTTTTAATCCACCTATTGGTAATACTCGACCTCGCAAAGTAATCTCACCAGTCATAGCAACATCTTTGCGAACAGCAATACCAGTTAAAGCACTAATTAGGGCAGTAGCAAGAGCAATGCCAGCACTTGGGCCCTCTTTGGGTATACCACCAGCTGGAATATGAATATGAATTTCATGTTTGTCTATAAAATCTACTGGAATACCAAAATCTAAGGCATGAGTTTTAGCATAAGTAAGAGCGGCTCGAGCCGATTCTTTCATAACTTCACCCAATTGGCCTGTCAAAACTAATCCACCCTTAGCTGGGCTAATCATAACCTCAACAAATAAAATATCACCACCAACAGGGGTATAATACATGCCTGTTGCCGTACCTATTAAATCTTGGTCGTTTTCAGCCTCGGGGCTAAAACGCTCCGAACCCAAATACTGCTCTAGGCTACGTTCACCAATCCGCACACTTTTCACTTCTTTTTCGGCAATGCGTCTGGCAGCTTTGCGCGCCAAAGTACCGATTTCACGTTCTAAATTACGCACTCCGGCTTCACGAGTATATGAGCTAATTAGCTTCATAATTGCCCCGTCACTAATTGCAATCTGATGTGCTTTTAAGCCATTTTCTCTTATTTGCCTTGGCATTAAATATCTTTTGGCAATTTCTAATTTTTCTTGCTCTATGTAACTGTTAAACTCAATTACTTCCATGCGGTCATACAATGCTTCGGGAATATGCTGAGGATAATTAGCAGTAGCAATAAATAAAACTTCGCTCAGGTCAAATGGCACAGCCAAATAGTGATCAACAAAGCTGTTATTTTGAGCAGGGTCTAAAACTTCTAATAATGCAGAAGATGGATCTCCCTGATGGCTCGAGCCTAACTTATCTACCTCATCAAGTAAAAATACTGGGTTCTTTGTGCCAGCTTGGCGTATACCTTGAATAATTCTACCCGGCATAGAACCAATATAAGTGCGCCTGTGGCCACGAATATCACTCTCATCACGAGCTCCACCCAAAGAAATACGCACGTATTCGCGGTCTAACGCTTTAGCTATTGATTTAGCTATAGAAGTTTTACCAACTCCCGGTGGCCCTGTGAACAATAATATTGGCCCTTTATTGACTTCTTTTTCTTTTAATTCACCCTTTTTGGCTCGAGCAAGTTTGAGCATTCTCACTGCTAAAAACTCTATTATTCTATCTTTTACTTTTTCTAAGCCATAATGGTCAGCATCTAGGGTTTTAACAGCACTGGCAATTTCTAAATTTTCTTTAGAGCGTGACTTCCAAGGCAATTCTGTAATAGTGGTCAAATAAGTCCTAATTACCGAAGCCTCCGCAGAATCTGGGTGCATACGAGACAGGCGTTTCATCTCTCGGTCAACTTCTTTCATAACATCTTCAGATAGCTTTAGCTCAGCAAATTTAGCTCTAAACGCTTCAATTTCATCATCATCTTCATCAGTTTCGTTTAGCTCGCGTTGCAAAGCTTTTATTTGCTCACGGATAAAATACTCGCGCTGGCTTCTATCGATCTCTTCTTTTACCTCTTGCCGTAGGCGGCTTTGAGTTTCTGCTAGTTCTAACTCAGTATCCAATAAAATAAGAACTTTTTTTACTCGCTCAGATATACTATCTGCTTCTAAGACCGCTTGTTTGTCATTATCTTTAAAGTCTATATTATAAGCAATATAATCAGCTAATTGACCAGCATCTTTTATCTCACTAATGAACTGAACTACTTCTGGTGGAATATTTCGATTAAACTCGAGCATATCCGTAAATTTCTCTTTTAATTCCCTAAAGGCAGCCTCTAATAAAACTTCATCACCCAATGGGATTTCTAAAGGCTCTAACTCCGCCCGAATCATAGACGCTTCAGGAATATATTTATTTACTTTTACTCTGGCAAAAGCCTGCACCAACATTTGAATATTTCCATCAGGATTTTTTCTAATACGCAAAATATTGCATAAAGTACCAACCTCGTACAGGTCTTTTGGCTTTGGATTTTGAATACTGCGGTCTTTTTGGCTAACAATCAAAATTACTTTGTCATCATCAATGGCAGCATTTATTGCCTTGATGGAGATTTCTCTGGCAGCATCTACCGGCATTACCATTGTTGGGTATAAAACCGAGCCCCGCACCGGGCACACTGCTATTGCCTTATCATAGTTTGCTATTATTTCTTCCGTTTTTTCTTCTATTTTAGGTTTCATATATCACCTTTACAATGACTAATGTCAAACTATTATTGACAGGTTTAACTCGCTAAGACTATAAATATCTTAGCCTAAGGTTATCAAGTTTACTATAACAAAGCCAGATTATTGGCATTTTATCTGACACAAAAATATTTATTAAGGAGCATTTTTAAGAAATAACTAAGTATTTTCATCTGTATAAATTAAGAAAACCAGAAGCTGGCAAAAAGGAAATAGTAGTTAGTAAAAAAAGATTGAGAACTAGAAAAATTGTAGAGCAGTTTTATTTTTTGAGCTACCTAAGTCATAAAAACCTCAGTGCGAAGCTTTAAAGTCTCAGTGCAAAGAGTCAATTGATATAAGATTTTAGCAATGATAAAATCTTAGCTAGAAAAATAGTTCATAACTGCCTCTACAAAGCCAAAACTATGATAATCTGGCGCAATGTATGATTTAAAAGACAATCTTAAAAAAGCAATAGAAATATCTTTGGCTAGCTTAGATATTAAAGAACTTGATATTCCAATTCAGGAAGTTCCTGATAATAAGCCAGGTGACTATGGCTCGGCAGTAGCTTTTGGCTTAGCCAAAACTTTACGCAAAAATCCTGCACTAATTGCCAAAGAAATAGTAGCCAATCTGCCCAAAATAGCAGGTATTGCCAAAGTTGAAACTGTTGGACCTTATATAAACTTTTTTGTTGATAGTGCTGAATTTATCCAAAATGTAGTAGAACAAGATGCCAGCATTGCCAAAAACGATAAGAAAGTAATAATAGAGCACACCAGTATAAACCCCAACAAAGAAGCCCATGTAGGGCATTTGCGTAATATTTCTTTGGGTGATGCTATGTCACGCATATTTAGGGCAAATGGCCACGAGGTAGAAGTTCAAAATTATATTGATGATACTGGTAGACAAGCTGCCGAAAGCCTATTTGCAATTGATTATTTTAATGAAGAATATGACGGCAGCAAAAAATATGACCACTGGTTGGGCGAGTTATATGTACGCTTGCAAACAGCCAAGGAAAAAGACCCAGAAACAATAGAAGCAGGTGTATCTAAGATTATGTTTAAGCTCGAGCATGGTCAACTCAGAGCCGAAATAGAACAAGTTGTCAAAGCACTGCTGCAATCTTCATATTCTTTGGGGGTCGAATACGACCTTTTAGTTTGGGAGTCTGACATTGTCAGTAGTGGTTTTTTAAAGCAAGCTTTAGAGGTTTTGAAAAAGTCTGACAGTGTTTATACTCCTAAGGAGGGTAAATATGCCAATGCTTTGGTAATGGATGTATCAAAATTTTTACCCGGTCTAGAAGAAAACGAAGTTGTACTAGTTCGTAGTGACGGCAACGCCATGTATGTTGCCAAAGATATTGGCAATCAATTTTGGAAAGTCGGCTTATTTAAAGGCATAAAATATAGCGAGTTCGAAACTCAGCCCAGCCAAAAAACCCTCTACACTACCCATTCTAAGGGCAAAGATAAAATTACTGGTCACAACTTTGCCAACGGCGATATTATAATTAATGTAATAGATACTCGGCAATCTCATCCACAAACTATTGTCCGCACCGCTCTCAAAATGACCGAGGCTGCCAAAGCTAGTGATTTTGAGCAAAGCCATCATTTGGCTTATGAAGTAGTAACCCTAGAGGGTCAAGCCATCAGCGGTCGCAAAGGCATAACTGTAAGTATTGATGAGGTAATAGCAGAAGCAGTTGAGCGAGCCCGCAAGGTAATTGCCGAAAAGAACCCAGATTTACCGGCAATTGATGAAATTGCCAAACAAGTTGGAATCGGTGCTCTTAAATTCAGTATGATTAAAACCGAAGCCAAAAAGATTATTGATTTCAGGTGGGAACAAGCCCTGAGTTTGCAAGGTGACTCAGCACCTTATATTCAATATGCCCATGCCAGAGCCGCAAGTATTTTACGAGCTGCCAAAAAGGAAGATATTGACTATAACAAAGCTGATTGGAGCAAGCTAGGTGAATTAGAATTGAAATTGGCTCGAGTCATAGCAAAATTACCAGAAGCTATCAAAATGTCTGCTCGAGACTTAAGCCCGCATATTCTAGCCCAGTATGGGCTCGAGCTTGCCACCACTTGGAACAGTTATTACAACCATAAAGATGAAAACGGCAAACCCGATACTAGAATTCTATTGTCAGAAGCAGGCCAAAAAGAAGCTAGGTTATTATTGGTAGAAAAACTAAAATCCACCCTAGCCAAAAGCTTATATTTGTTAGGCATAGAAAGCCCAGAACAAATGTAAAAAAGTAAAATTTCTTTTTGGGACAAATAACTGCAAGTTTTATCATAATCATGTTAAACTTTTACAGGCTATATAAGCCCTCAAGTTTAATCTATTAAACATTTCTGGAGGTCCAATGCAATTCTTAATCATACTTATCCCAATCTCGGCTCTTTTAGCTCTTGTTGCAGCCTATATTCTGGCTAGCAAAATCTTAAAAGCGCCAGTTGGTAACGAAACCATGTTAGAAATATCGGATGCGATCAAACAAGGTGCAAGCGCCTATATGAATCGTCAATACACAACAATCGCATTTGCAGCTGTTGCAATTACTGTCGCCTTTATTATCGTTGCATTAGTAACAACTGGTGAGCAATCAATAAATTGGTGGTGGACTGCCGCCGGTTTTGCAGTTGGCGCAATATTTTCTGCAATTAGTGGTTATGTTGGTATGAACATTGCCGTACGTGCCAATGTCCGAGTTGCCGAGGCAGCCAGAAACAGCTTAAAAGGTGCTTTAGACATAGCCTTTAACGGTGGAGCAGTTGCTGGTTTGGCTGTTGCTGGTTTAGCACTTTTGGGTGTATCTGGTTTCTTTTTCTTATTTTATTCTGTTTTAAATTTACCCAACCCAGTTGAGCCCTTAGTTGGCTTTGCTTTTGGTGCTAGTTTAATTAGCTTGTTTGCAAGGGTCGGTGGTGGTATTTATACCAAAGCTGCCG
Source organism: uncultured Deinococcota bacterium (assembly GCA_947311535.1). GTDB lineage: Bacteria > Deinococcota > Deinococci > Deinococcales > Trueperaceae > CAMZLP01. The sequence goes on from CAMZLP010000118.1 coordinate 6,983, forward strand.
ATGTTGGTGCTGACTTAGTAGGCAAAGTAGAAGCAGGCATTCCAGAAGATGACCCACGTAACCCAGCCGTAATTGCCGATAACGTTGGTGACAACGTTGGTGACTGTGCTGGCATGGGTGCTGACCTCTTCGAAACTTATGCAGTCACTGTAATTGGTGCGGTATTTTTGGGCTACTTAATGTCACATGGCATGGTTACCCGCTTGGCTCTATTCCCTTTAATTCTTGGTGCTTTGGCAGTATTAGCTAGCATTGCAGGAGTTATGTGGCCAGATAACTTGTGGCCAATGAAACTAGGTAGCGATGACGATGGAGACGGTGTTGTAGAAGAAAGCGAATACAACATCATGGGCATGCTTTATAAAAGAGTATTTATAAGTGCTGGACTCAGCGCAATTTTATTCTTATTTGCTTCAATATTTACATTTATGAATTATGATTTTGCTGAAATAATTGGCAAAGGTAGTGCCATGGCAGTATTTTTGACTACCTTAATCGGTATGGCAGTCACAATTTTGATAATGCTAATTACCGAGTATTATACCGGTACCAAATTTAAGCCCGTCAGAAAAATTGCCAAAGCATCTTTGCAAGGCAGTGCTACTAATATTATCAGTGGTCTTTC
>CAMZLP010000119.1 GCA_947311535.1 uncultured Deinococcota bacterium
AACATCGTATTACTCGCAAAGTTCTTGCTCATACTGTTTGTGTTTTTATAAATTTGCAACTTAATAGATCCCCTCTTGATTTTGAGGGCTTAATTTCTTATTAAAGTTGCACATTGGGTTACTAATATTAAATGAGGAAAAAGGAGAAAGCCGTGGAATGTGAAACTCTAAAATATAAACCTACAAAGTAACTTGAGAAAGCTTTTGTAAAAGAACTAGTTCATTAAGTTGTATAATAAGGTAATTATTTTTTAGAAACCAGTTTCTACTTTTTGCTACTTTATTTCTGTATCTTGTTTTAGAGATAGAGCAATAATCAGGGCAGGTATTAGCAATAAACCTATTAATCTAAGAATGTTTAGCACGCCATAAGCCTCTACCAAAGGGCCAACTCCACCGTATAGTAGGCCAGCAAAACCCCAAGTAAAGCCCATCATTAGACCCGAGACAGTAGCAATTTGGCTTGGTTCATAGTTTTGTGCCATGACTACCGTTACCGGAATACTGGCAGTGCTAACAATAGCAGCTATTGATAAAATAGGAATAAAAAGCCAGCTAAGTGGAGAAACCGTTACTAGCAAGATGTATAATGGGATTGCGGCAGTTAGGCTGCTGGTAAGAATAATTTTGCGACCTAATCTGTCAGAGAGCATGCCGCCTATAAGCGTGCCAACAATACCCGAAACACTGCTAACTGTTAGTGCCAAGGCCATGCGCTCGTCAGAGATGCCAAGCTGACCAAACCAATAAGGAATAGTAGTAGTAAGGCTAGAAAATGCCAAAATCCGCAAGGTAGCAAGTGCCCAGAGCTTGGCAACCTCACCCCGAAAAACTCTTAACAAATCTTTAAAGCCAGAGCGTTTGCCTGGTAGTTTGACAACTGGGGCAAATTTTAAAAATAAAACTGCTGGGATTAAAGCAAAAGGCACTAGCCAAGCAATAGCTGGCAAGCCTAAGTTTTTGGCAACACCAATAGAAATTGCCGGTGCTAGTGACATGCCCAAATGTCCACCAGAGCCGAAAATGCTTATCCAAAAGCCTTTTTTGTTTTCGGGGGCATATTGCCCTACAAGGGCTGCCGCTGATGAATGAAAAAGGGCGGAACCAAGCCCAGCAAATGCCAAGACAAAGGCAAATAAATAAATATTAGGATACCAACCAACTAGGCCAACCCCAGTTGCTACTAGTAGAGGCCCTAAGGCAGCCAGCCAGCGTTTATCGTATCTATCGGCGATAAGACCAGCTACCGGCTGAAATAAACTGCTCGACATAGAGTAGATAGCTACAAGCATAGAGACCCTTGCATAATCAACCCCAAAAGCAATTTGCAGCCTTGGCAAAAGTGGTGTTAAAAAACTACCAAACATGTCATTGGTAGTGTGTAAAAAGACTAGTAGAATTGGCAACATTTAAAAAAAATCCTCAATATCGTTTTTGATATTCTGCATACTCTAGCACATCAAAAACATTATTATTGCATGCCGAGCTGGTTTTGGTGAGAATAGGGAGAGTAGCATTATTATGGACATGCTTTGATGGGCAATAGCAAACTTTATAAAGCTTACAAATCTTTATAAACTTACCTGAACCCCGTTAAAAAGTAAAATAAAGCCTTGTTTCTTATCTCTGTTTCTACAGCAAATAATCTTTTAAGACTAGTTTTTAAGAGCAGTTGATAAATTATCTCTTTGCCTTAAAAAAATCTTGTAACAACTTGCTACTTTCTTTGGCTAATGGTCCAGATTTAATTTCAATATTGCGTTTCCAATCAAAGCTATTTAATTCTACAATTGAATCTATAGCACCCTCTTTTATATTTTTAGCAGCATAAACCAGTTTGGCTAAATGGGCCTGTAAGCTAGCTCCAAAACACATAGGGCAAGGCTCGAGCGTAACGTATAGTATACAGTCACTTAGTCGCCAGTCATTTAACTTCTTAGCCGCTTGTTTAATAGCCAAAACCTCAGCATGAGCACTAGGATCTTTTAGTTTTTCGCTTTGGTTATAGGCTTTAGCAATCACTTTATTATCTTTTACAATCACCGCTCCAACAGGTAATTCATTATTTTTATAGGCCAGTTTGGCTTGCTCTAAAGCTAGCTTCATAAATTTTTTGTCATAGTCAATTTGTTTTATTTCGTATTGGGGGTTTGCTGCTATATTTTCAATCCAAAATACTTCTTGCTTGGCTGCCAAAACTTTTATTTGCCCTCTATCCTCACGAGGGATTTTTTTATTGATAAAAATATCCGATAATTTCTTTTTGCCAAAGCTTAGCTCTATGAAATCACCAGCTTTTTTACTGCGATAAACTAAGCCTTTTATTTCTAAAATCTCCTCTTTAATATTATTTGGTAAGTCAGCTTTATTTTTGACCTTGCTTTCTTTTAAGCTTTTAATATTTTTAGAAATAATTTTAGTTTTGCCGTAGGCAATACGAGCAAAATGCTCTTTGTTAATATCAATTCGTAAGGGCTTGTTGTCAGTTAAATTATTTAAGATATTTTCTACTTGTTTATGTGAATTTAAAGCTCGGACAGATCTTAATAGCTCGGCAACTGCTTGCCTGGTAATTGCTTTATCTGCTGCTTTTAGCTCCTGATTATTTATTTCGGAATTATTGATTAACTTTAGGGCTTGTTTTTGATTGTGCTTGAAAATATCTTTTTGTAAATTTGCTAAATTTGCTAAATTTTTAATTAAGTTTGGATAGCGTTTGCTCAGTTCTGGGATTGTTTTATGGCGCAAGTAGGCTCGAGCATAATCAATATCAAAGTTACTACTATCAGTTAGGTAATCCTGCCCAATTCCAGCTAGATAAGCTTCTAATTCATTGCGTTCCAGATCTAACAACGGCCTTAAGATTTGCCCTCGTTTTGCTTTCATTCCTTTAAGATAGGCAGACCCTCTAAATAGTTGCATTAAAACAGTTTCCGCTTGATCATTTTTATTATGAGCCGTCAAGATAAAGTCTGCTCCAATGCTTTTAGCACTGCGGCTTAAAAATGAATAACGCAAACGCCTAGCGGCATCTTCAATATTCCAAGATTTGGCTTTGGCAATTTTTGCTACGTCAGCTTTTTCGCTGATAAAATCAAGTTGGTATTTTTTGCAGATATTTGCTACAAATTTAGCATCTTTTGCAGAATCTGCTCGCAAACTGTGGTCAAAATGGGCTACGCTAATTTTGTAATTACTATCTTTCAATAAAAATAAAAGAGCCAAGGAGTCAGCTCCACCTGATACTGCCAATAACAGATGATTGGCTTTGGGTGCTAATTTAATTAGCTTACTGATTAGATATTCTTGTAAATCCATGCCTTGGCTATCTTACCTTTCCTAGTTTTACTATTCAGAATGCCTTATTATTTTTCTAATTATGCCCAATGATTTTCTGGTGCCATTTATCAGCTATCCATTCACTTAAAGCAAAACCAAATATAATAGGCAAGGTATGCTGGCTGTGCGTGCATCCAATTTGTAATGTTTCTGTATATAAATCCACTAATTTAATGAGTGTTTTTAGTAAAGCTTTTAGATTTATTAAAAACACATCTTTAGTAGCTTGTTTCATTTGTAAGCTTTGGGCAAGAGATACTATATCGTTGCTAGTTGCAGCTGCTCTGCTCTGTTCACTGAGCTTAGGCCTCATTACTTCCACGAAGCTAAGATATTTGCTTGTTGTTTGTCTTAAATAGCGCCCATCAAAGGGGTCTATATTAGTAAAATCCCATTTAGTTTTGATTTCGGGAGGTATAGATTCTTCAAAGAATAATTCTTTCATATAGTTTAATTGTAGCATTCAATCAGATTCAACCTTCATTTTTTGATTGTCTAAAAATAAATCAATTTAAAAGCTAGTAGCTGACAATAGACTATTGTCCTAGCAAAGGCAACGCCACTGACTGTTTGGGTGGTAAATATGATATAATTGTGGAACTGCTATTTACAAAGAAATGCCAGGTTGGCAGACTGAAACTGTTGGTTTAACAAGATTTGAGTCTTTAGCAGCCTCTGGTAAAGACTACCTAATATTTATTGAAGACTTTGTTGGAATTCCTATAACATTTATAGGAACTGGCCCTGGACGTAGCCAATTAATTGTGCGTTAGTTATGATGGATTTAAAGAGAAGATATGAAAAGTGTTTTTAATAAAGACGATGTAGCTGAAACCATTGAGCTTATTAATAGGCTTAGGCTCGAGTCAAAAGCTCAGTGGGGAAAAATGAGTGTGGGCCAAATGCTAGCTCACTGTAATGTTAGTTGCGAAATGGTTTATGCAGATAAATATCCAAGGCCTAATATATTTATAAGACTAATAATGAAAATTTTTGTAAAAAATAAGGTGGTTAGTGAAAAACCCTCTGCCAAGAATCTGCCAACTTCTCCTCAGTTTAAGATGCTTGATATCAAAGACTTTGAATTTGAGAAAAAGAGGCTTATTGATTTTATTATTAAAACTCAAGAACTTGGTGAAGAGCATTTTGATGGCAAGATTTC